>JBKEDN010000271.1:0-2126 GCA_047975435.1 Draconibacterium sp.
AATATATCAGAGAATTCTCTGTAATGAACACTGTTCATGAACAAATGTGATTTCAACATTTTTTCATGCAACAACAACTTTACCACAATTTTTGTAGGACGTATTGAAAAAAATATTTTTATATTTGCAAGCTCAAACGGGGGATTAGCTCAGTTGGCTAGAGCGCTTGACTGGCAGTCAAGAGGTCACCGGTTCGACTCCGGTATTCTCCACAAAAAAGAGCAGCTTGTGTGAGCTGCTCTTTTTTCTTTTGAAATCATCCATTTATTTTTCATCCGGGGCGATTTGTTTGTAAACAAAGCCTGCAAGGAGTGCTCCAATGATTGGCGCTAACCAGAACAGCCATAATTGACCCAGTGCCCAGTCTCCAACAAAGAGCGCCTGGCTTGTACTTCTTGCCGGATTTACCGAAGTATTTGTTATCGGGATACTGATTAAATGAATAAGCGTTAATGCCAAACCTATTGAGATACCCGCAAAACCTTTGGGATTATTAGCATGAGTAGAACCTAAAATAACAATCAGAAACATAAAGGTCATTACAATTTCTGATATCAATCCGGAAACCATACTATATCCGCCGGGAGAGTGATCTCCAAATCCGTTGGCAGCAAAACTCCCGATCTCTTTTCCTGATCCTGTAAGTATAAGATAAAGAATGGCAGCACCTACTGTTGCTCCCAGAACCTGTGAAATGATGTAGGGTAAAAGATCTTTGCCATCAAAACGGCCACCGGCCCACAGCCCTACAGATACTGCCGGATTTAAGTGACATCCGGAAACATGTCCGATGGCATATACCATGGTTAATACGGTTAATCCAAAAGCAAGCGCTACCCCGGCAAAGCCAATTCCGAGATCAGGATAGGCAGCCGCAAAAACGGCACTTCCGCAACCACCGACTACCAGCCACATGGTTCCGATAAATTCAGCTACTAATTTTTTCATGAATTTGATTTTTAGTGAAATAATGAGTGATAAACATATGTTTCGTTCTCAATTTAAGTTAAATTCATGAAAATATCTTTATGATTTAACAGTATTTAATGATTCGGACTGGCTCATTTCAGCAAATACTGTTGCGACAGAGAAGATGATACATTTGCAGTAGCAAAAAATTATTCCAGATCTAAAACATCCTGGTTTGTTTGAGGATCTGGCCCATTTGTTAGCACTATATCGCCTTCAGTGAGCCCGGAAACAATTTCGCACCAGTCGCTTCCAACGGCACCAAAAACTACTTCTGTTTTTATTGCTTTTTTATCTTTTACCAAGTACAATGTTTGACGGGTACTATTGCCAAAGCCGGGTTGCTTTTTTATGCGAAGCACATTTCCCGGGTTACTTGTAATAATGTCCAAAGCCAGGTTTTGATCGGGAATAAGCTTTGGGTCACTTTTTTCTTTCAGGTGGACATCGAACTGTACGCGGTCGTCCATAATGGGTATGATCTTCCCTATTTGGCCGTTCATGTCATTTTCATTTGTATGTACAAGTACCGCGTTGCCCGTTTTCATAAGGTACGAGAATTTTGAATCGATTATGCCAACCAGCTTAAAGGAAGAAAGATCGGCCATTCGTACCAGCATTCGGCCGGCTTCTACCTGCAAACCTTTTTCTCCGCCTACTTCAAGTATTACACCCGGAACCGGTGCCGTGACCCGGAGTTTATTTAATTGTGCCTTTTTATCTTTTATATTGGCCTTTTGAGTTTCCAGTTGGAGCCGTTGACTGTTAATGTCGGCTTCTGACTGGGCAATACGGAGTGTATTTTTATCAATTAGTTTTTGAAGGTCTTTTTCGGCCATGTCAATTTCCTGACGGGTGCGCTCCAACCTGGTTTCAGAAATGGTTCCTGCTTTCACAAGCTTCTCCTGCTCAGCAAGCATTGTTTTTATTTTCTCTATCCTGTTTCTTTTAACTTCCTCGTTGTGTTTCAGGTCGAGTTGTGTACTCTCTGCATTTAACCTGATTTTTTCAACAGCATTTGTACGTATTTCCAGTTGAGTGGTCATCCTGTCAATTTCTTTTTGAATACTTTCCCCATCCAGCTCCAATATCAGGTCTCCCTTAGCCACTTTATTGCCGGGCGTTTTGTAAACTTTCCGGATAATACTTCTTTCAGG
>JBKEDN010000115.1:0-12708 GCA_047975435.1 Draconibacterium sp.
AACACACCACCCTCAATACCACCACCAACAGCTACAACAACAACCGGGTTTACACCATTTGAGGGTTCATTTCCGAAAAACTCTTTTACATTAGACTGAATAGCCGGAATACGGGATGATCCACCCACCAGGATTACTTCGTCAATTTCGCTGGCAGAAACCCCTGCATTTTTCAACGCTTTACTGCAAGGCTCAATAATTGCATTAATTAAGCTGTCGGCCAACTGCTCAAATTTTGCACGGGTCAGGGTTTTCACCAAGTGTTTTGGAATACCGTTTACCGGCATAATATATGGCAGGTTAATCTCGGTTTGAGAAGAACTTGACAATTCTATTTTAGCTTTCTCTGCAGCTTCTTTCAAACGTTGCAAGGCCATCGGGTCTTTGCGTAGGTCGATACCTTCTTCCTTGTTGAATTCATCGGCCAGCCAATCGATAATTACCTGGTCAAAATCATCACCTCCAAGGTGCGTATCTCCATCGGTAGATTTTACTTCAAATACACCGTCACCTAACTCAAGGATTGAAATATCGAAAGTACCGCCACCAAGGTCGAATACTGCAATTTTCATGTCCTTGTGCATTTTATCAAGACCATATGCCAAAGACGCTGCAGTAGGTTCGTTGATAATACGGCGAACTTTCAATCCTGCAATTTCACCGGCTTCTTTTGTTGCCTGACGCTGTGAATCGTTAAAATAAGCAGGTACCGTAATTACAGCTTCTGTTACTTCCTGTCCGAGGTAATCTTCAGCCGTTTTCTTCATTTTCTGAAGAACCATGGCCGAAATTTCCTGCGGAGAGTATTTCCGGTCATCAATTTGTACGCGCGGTGTATTATTGTCGCCTTTTACTACTTTATAAGGCACACGCGAAACTTCTTTTGTTACACGGTCGAACGTTTCACCCATAAAACGTTTGATCGAAAAGATCGTTTTTGTTGGATTGGTAATTGCCTGACGTTTGGCAGGATCACCTACTTTACGTTCTCCGTTTTCAACAAAAGCTACAATTGAAGGAGTCGTACGTTTTCCCTCGCTATTGGGGATTACCACGGGTTCGTTTCCTTCCATCACGGAAACACAAGAGTTTGTGGTTCCTAAGTCAATTCCGATTATTTTTCCCATTGTTATATGTTTTAATTTTTATTATTCTGAAAAATTTACGGTTCTAAATAATCAATCACTGTGCCATCCGGAATTCGATTAAAATAGACGCAAAACTGACACATTATTTCTAAAGACATGCATATTTTCTGTCAAAAGCCGTGACAAAACGACAGAGACGCTTAACAATAAAATTGTATCTGCAAACATTTGCCCTTATAGTTAAAAGCTTTTTCTTAAATTAGTACACACTTAAAAAATGATTATGACAACTAAACCGTTGCGGACAGAACCTGAGAAAAGGCTGCATTCTTTAGATGCTTTGAGAGGTTTTGATATGTTTTGGATAACCGGTGGCGGTTATCTGGCCACAATTATTGCACAAATGACCGGAGCCGAATGGCTGGGACACCAAATGCATCATGTAGAATGGGCCGGCTTTCATTTCGAAGACCTGATTTTTCCACTTTTCATGTTTATTGCAGGGGTGGCAGTGCCGTTCTCAATCGGAAGTAAACTTGAAAAAAATGTACCAAAACGAAGGTTGTTTTTAAAAGTATTTAAACGGCTGGTCGTCTTAATTTTACTCGGAATTCTGTATAACGGTGCTTTTAAAGAGGGCTTTGCAAATGCACGGATTGCAAGTGTACTGGGCCAAATCGGAATCGGCTATTTCTTTGCAGCACTTATCTATTTGAATTTTCCGGTATTAAAAAGCCGGATTTTCTGGCTTATTGGCATTCTGGCAGGTTTTGGCATCTTACAACTATTGATACCTGTGCCGGGGGTAGATGCCGGAGTATTAACTCCGGAAGGATGCATCAACGGCTATATTGATCGCTTGTTTTTACCCGGAAGACTGTATCGCGGAGTCTATGACCCGGAAGGAATTCTTTGCAGCCTATCGGCAACCGGCGTTACCTTAATGGGTACCATCGCCGGCAGCATTCTCCGGAATAAAAAAAATTCTGACTGGAAAAAAATCAGCTATTTGTCTGGCACCGGGGCAGGACTAATTGTTCTGGCTTTGCTGTTTTCAACCTTTTACCCAATTATCAAAAATTGCTGGACCTCCACTTTTAACATGCTTACCGGAGGAATTGGATTCTTGCTGCTCGCATTCTTCTTTTTAATAATCGACCACTGGAAATTCAGATCCTGGGCCTTTTATTTCAAAATAATCGGGATGAATTCAATTTTTGTTTACCTGTTCCACCGGATTATCGATACACAGGCACTTACTGTGTTCTTTGCCGGTTGGCTGGCCAAGCCGCTAGGGAATGCAAGTGAACTTTTTCTGGCCATTTGCGAACTGGGCCTCATTTGGTTGTTGCTTTATTTTATGTACCGGAGAAAAATCTTCCTGCGGGTTTAATAGGAGCTTCGATAAATACCCAGCGATAATTCAGGGCCGGGTACCATAAACTGTTCGCCGTCGGTTATGCGCCACGAGAAATTGAGTCTCATACGCGCTTTGGAATTAAGCTGTGAGAAATATCCCAGATACGGGACAAAATTATGACTTAAGGGGCCCACATCTTCAAATCCGTTTAATTCGATACCGGGGACATATTTCACGCCAAAATCAATTTGGTTTTTCAGATTGGGGTAATAACTCCATCCCAAACCCAGTTCCCCGGTCATCCAGTCTGATCGTTTGTAGCGGTTATAATTCAGGTTCGCACTAAAATTCCGGTTCCATTTTACATTTTTGTACCGGGCATTTTCGTACTGAATATAACCTCCGTAAATAAAATCAGGTTCCTGGTTATAGTATTTAAAAAATGGCCCCATCTCAAAACGCTTCCCCTCGTATCGCGGATCAAACTCGGCGTACGGCCAGTCGGCAATCATTGCTTTGCTTGGCTCTAACAAAAAATTACCATTCAAAAATCGGTTGACTGCATCCATTTCTGCTTCCGAACTGTGTCCCTCGTAATAGTCCCGCTCGTTTTTTATTTGGGCGATTATCTGTGCAAAACGGGCAATCTCGTAATCGGAAAATACCCGGCCGGGATAATATTTTTCAAGCAAAAAGTGTGCTGTCATCAGATGGTTCATTGGGCTCAAACGTCCGATTCCAAAACCACCACGGGCCTGAAATCCGTAACGCAAACGATCCTCTGTCGATGACTTATCAATTGCACTTTCCACGCCAAACGAGTCAATACTGGTTCCATCAAGATTATGCCGGTAAACCTCGTAACGCCCCCATGCCGAAATTTCAAAAGCAGTATAGTTTTTTGCATCGTAATAATAGCGGTATTTGTAGTTGAGGTTTGCCGAAGTTCTTAAACCGTATAAATACTGATCGGCCTCTGCATTGCTTACTTTTGAACTGTCGATCCAGTTTCCGTATGCCCCAAACGGCCCGATATCAAACGACAGATTAAACTCGTCTTGCTGGTAATCCTGAATGTTCCAGAACGAATTTTCAATTTTAAAGCCACCGTTTAACGAAGTTTGATCTTCAAAAAAACGCGAAACATCGGTACGCAACTCTTCCCTGTCTTTCCCAAGCTGAAAAATCCATCCCTTATTCACCTCCCGCTTTTTAAACGAAACCACTTCGTTATTGATATCCTGGGCAGATAAAAACTGCGGAGAGTACAAAAATACAATCAGAAAAAAAAGGCTAAAAAGCTGACTTTGTGGCTTTCTCATTATTCGTTTATCATGAAATTAAGTAGCGCAAAGAAAACAAACCTTGCTGAATTTATCGTTACCGGGCGGTTAATAAAAGTTAAGACCTACCGAATCGGGTACGATAAAATCCGTGACTTTTGCCCAACCCAAAAGCTTTATCTAATTTTGTAGTCTAATTTTCATAAAACAGACATGTCAGTACACAGCGAAATACGCAGGGTAACCACTCACCGTCTTTCTGAAATGAAACTGCGCGGTGAAAAAATAGCCATGTTAACAGCCTACGATTACAGTATGGCTCAACTGGTAGATGAAGCAGGAGTTGATATTATTTTGGTGGGCGATTCGGCTTCGAATGTTATGGCGGGGCACACCACCACTCTCCCGATCACTTTAAATGAAATGATTTACCACGGAGCATCGGTGGTAAGGGCCGTAAACCGGGCATTGGTGGTGGTCGATCTTCCTTTTGGCACTTACCAGGGAAACTCGCGGGAAGCACTGCAATCGGCCATTCGCATTATGAAAGAGACCGCTGCTGATGCGGTTAAACTGGAAGGAGGAGAGGAAGTTCTGGAATCGGTAAAACGTATTTTGTCGGCCGGGATTCCGGTAATGGGGCACCTCGGGTTAATGCCCCAATCGATCCATAAATTCGGGACTTACACCGTAAGGGCAAAAGAAGAAGCCGAAGCAGAAAAGCTGCTAAATGACTCTAAACTGCTGGAAGAGGCAGGTTGTTTTGGAATTGTACTGGAAAAAATTCCGGCTTTGCTTGGCGAACAAGTAGCCGGCGAACTAAAAATTCCGGTAATTGGCATTGGTGCCGGAGGTGGAGTTGACGGGCAGGTACTGGTATTGCACGACATGCTGGGAATTACACAACAGTTCTCTCCCCGCTTTTTAAGAAGGTATCACAACCTGGCAGCTGAAATAAAAGGTGCCGTAGGGAATTATATAAATGATGTAAAATCGGCAGATTTCCCGAACGACAAAGAGCAGTATTAGTTCAAGGTTTAAAGTGTAGAAAGCTCATAGCTTCTAATCATGAAAGTAATATACGAGGATAACCATATAATTGTCATTAACAAAGCCTGCGGCGAGGTTGTACAAAGCGACAAAACGGGTGATGAAACCGTTATGGATAAAGTAAAACGTTACCTGAAGGAAAAGTACAACAAACCCGGGAATGTTTATCTTGGGCTCCCTCACCGCCTCGACCGGCCTACAAGCGGGATTTTGGTGCTTGCCAAAACCAGCAAAGTACTGCCGCGCCTGAACAAGTTATTTCAAACACGGGGAGAAGTAAAAAAAACCTACTGGGCAGTGGTTGATAAACGTCCGCCAAAATACGAGGACACACTGGTTCATTACCTGATTAAGAACCAGGAACAAAACCGGAGTTATGCATATTCGGAGCCGGTGGAAGGAACAAAACTTGCCAAACTCACATACCGGCACGTAGCCAGTATTGATCGTTACCACTTGCTTGAAATTGAATTACATACCGGCCGTCACCATCAGATTCGTGTTCAGCTAAAACAATTGAATTTGCATATAAAAGGTGATTTAAAATACGGATTTCCGCGATCGAACCAGGACAAAGGAATTCATTTGCATGCCCGAAAAATAGAATTGATACACCCCGTAAAAAAAGAACCGCTGACAATTATTGCTGATCCACCGGATGATCCGGTATGGAATGAATTTATCAGCCTTTTTCACGCGGGTAGGTTTAGTCCGGTAGAACCGGTTTAAATTAAAACTAAAAGGTTTTCCGATCTACTTAAGGGCAATGGGTTTAAAGGCAAGTGGCAACAAACTGTCGGCACCATCCAGTAATTGAATACCCTTTTTACCATCAAGAATTATACGAATAGGCTGATTAAAACGAACTTCGGTTTCAACCAACACCTGGCGACATGATCCGCAGGGCTGCGCCGGTTCATTCAGAAATCCGTTTTTATTTTTTGCTGTTACGGCAATTGCCTTAACCGGAACGCCCGGATAAGTTGCCTGGGCATAAAACAATGCTACCCGTTCGGCACACAAGCCATCCGTAAAATCTGCATTTTCCTGGTTGTTACCGGCAATTATTTCGCCATTTTCGAGCAAAACTGCTGCTCCAACGTTAAAGTGCGAATACGGAGCATAAGCCTTTTCAGATGCATCTCGTGCAACCTGAAGCAATTTTTGATCGGTTTCAGAAAGTTCTTCAGCTTTGTCAAATTCCTGAATAAGAATTTTGAGTTCTTTTATCCTCATCCTGTATATTTTGTTCAAATGTACTATTTTAAAAACAAAAAGTGCACTGAAAATATTGGTGGGAAAACTCGTTCAAAAAACTGTTTAAACGAAGGCATTGAGAAGAAATTTATTATTGATTATTTTGGCTTCAACTCGTCAAGTTTGATCCTAACTGTCAGATTTTTAGCCGAATCGCGCCGAAAAATTAGCATGGGTGCAGAAACTCCGAGCGACAGCGCAGCCAGTACAAAAAATGCTTTCAACCCATTGTCAACCGTTTCTTCCAGCAGCTTTTGAAAAGTAGCCGGTTCTATTTTCTCGGTTAAATGAATAACCCCCAACATTGCCCGGTAAGCAAATGCTCCCGGGACCATTGGTATTACCGCCGGAATTGACAAAACAAAAGGTGGCGTATGTGTTTGATGTGCAGCAATAATACCTGCAAATCCAACCAACATGGCACCAAAAAAAGACCCCAGAATAATTCCACCGCCTGCTGCCAGTACAACAAATTTTAAAGTGCCGCCAAATGCCCCGAGCAAAAAAATAGTCAGGATAGTTCTCCGAGGTACATTAAAAAGGATGGCAAACCCAATTGCACCGATACCCAGCCAAAACCAACGATCAACAAAATGTAACCATTCTTGCATAATCCAAATTTTACTTTTCAAATTCCATAAATTAACACGGCGCTTAGCATTCCCAAAGCAATGGAAAATGAAATCATTAAACCATTCACCCCTCTTACAATGCCATTCATAATGTTTCCATCCAACATATCGGAAAGAGAATTGATAAGCGGAATCCCGGGGATTAAATAAAGTACCGAAGTCGCAAACGCATATTCCGGATTTGGCCCGATATGAAATTTAAGCGGCACCCCTGCGATCATTGACGACACAAAGGCTGCAAAAAAAATGGAGAGATAGGGGTTGAATGATTTTTTTATGGCTTCCTGCCGAACATACAAACCCACAAAGGTGGCAACAAAAGTTACCAGCAGTTCGGGATAAACACCACCAAAAACCCGGCAAAACCCGGCACCTGCTGCCGATACCATTGCCAAAACAATTATACGCGGATAATGGGGTAAGCTCTTTAAACGATCAAGTTCCTCCCGTACCTGGCCTATTTCCCAGTTTTCTTTTACAATGCGCCAACTCATACGACTAATACCACTTACCATTTTAAAATTGGCACCGTGTGGCGAAGTTCGCTTTAAGCGGCTAAAGAAATAATCACGCTGCTCGTCGTAAATGGTCAGCATTAACGCCCGGTGTGTAATCAGCAAATCAACATCGTAACCATAAGCGCCTGCAATCCGGCCAATGGTAATACGAATTCTTGACGAATTGGCACCCGAACTCATCAGCAGCGAACCAACTTCCAAGAGTATCTTACTCAACTCATTAACTTTTTCCTCTCCTGACAGATCCATAAAAGTTCTTGTTTGAAAACGCGAAATAAGTTAAAACAAAATGCACACAAGAAAAAGTAGGCTGAATTGTTTTCCAACTTTATGTAAGTTTAAAATAGCACTTTTGGTACAAAAGCAGAAAACCGGACAATAACTCCAATAATTTAAGCTTACTCACGTTAGTTTGTTTATAAATTCTAAATCGAACGAATAAAAAATTCAATTTACGCTTCTATTTTTAAGCGAATTTTTCTTGAAGCATATGGCCATGAAATATAACTTACTTGCAGTACTCCTTTTATTTATCTCAACATCAGTATTTTCTCAAAAGCTAACCCGGCAAGAATACATTAATCGGTACCAGCTGCTGGCCATTGAAGAAATGAACAGGAGCGGTGTACCTGCAAGTATTACCATGGCGCAGGGGATTTTGGAATCGGGTAATGGGAACAGTGAGCTAGCAAGGCTCTCAAACAACCATTTTGGTATAAAATGTAAAACGGGCTGGAAAGGCAAAAAAGTTTATTACGATGATGACCGCAGAAACGAATGTTTTCGGAAATATACTTCGGTAGAGGAGTCGTACATCGACCATACCAATTTTTTGATGGATAATCCACGTTATGCTTCACTTTTTCAGCTCGACCATACCGATTACAAAGGCTGGTCGAGAGGTTTGAAAAAGGCAGGATATGCCACGGCACATGATTACGACAAACGATTAATAAAAATAATTGAAGACCATAAACTGCATCGCCTCGATTTAAAAATGACTTTTAGCGAAATATCGAGTTTTGAGCAGCGGAGCATGGGCAACCGTGGCATTTCAAATTCACTGACAATCAATGCATACCAATCGCACGATGTTATAAAAATGAACCGGATAAAAGCGGTGGTTGCACGCAAAGGAGACACCTTTGAAATGTTGGCACAGGAATTTGGGCTCAATGATTGGGAGCTTTATAAATTCAATGACCATCGCCCGGGTTATCGTCCTTCGCCCAACGAGATTGTTTACATTAAACCCAAGAAAAATAAATCGAAAACAAAAACAGCGCATCGTGTTCAGGAAGGCGAAAGTATGCATTACGTTTCACAGATGTACGGTGTAAAGCTAAAATCGTTGTGCCGCAGAAACGGGATGAATCCGGGGCAAATGCCACAAATTGGTCAGGTTATCAAACTGCGATAACTCAACAAAAAGTTAGTGTTGAGATACTTTGTAACTAAAGTAGCGCAGTAAAACACGGTCGGCAAAAAGAATAAATACCAGCAAAACATTAATAATTGCTACCCATGAAATATTGGCAAGCAGCAAATTCCACCACTTTTCCCAGTCGGTATCGTACCAAATTAATGCAGTACCGGCAGAAACAATAAGAATTCCGAGAATAGCCGCCAGATAGATAAAAAACTCGCGAATGTACTGATTCCAGGCAAAACGTCTTCCCATTTTATCAGCAACAAGCTCTGCAAAGTTGTCGGATAAAACAAAATCCGGCTCTTCTCGAAAAGCTTCTGTCAACAATTGTTCTGAATCAAATGATTTCTTTTCGTTAAGCATAATCTGCAAATATATTGGTTTGTTCCAAACGGGCAATTTTTTCCATTTTGCCCTTTAATATCATTCGGGCACGATTCAGGTAACTTTTTATCGTTCCTTCAGGCATCCCTGTAATTTCCACAATCTCGCGGTACGAAAATTCTTCGAGATGGTACAATGTAAGCACCGTTCGGTAATGTACCGGCAAAGTTTCAATAAGTTTCAGCAAATGCTTTTTAATTTCCTCTTTTTCAATCGCCTGCTGATTGAGCGCTGTATCGGCTTCTTTCCCGATCAACATGGGCTCCTCGTTGTACGACAACTCACCTCTTCTGCTTTTCTTCCTTAAATGGGTAATGGCCGTATTGTAAGCTATGGTGGCAATCCAGGTTGATAGTTTCGAATCGCCCCTGAACTTGTTCAAAGTTTTAAAAACCTTGATAAACACTTCCTGGCAGATATCTTCCAACTCTTCCTGCTGCTGTACAATCCGACCGACCACATGAACAACCAGCCGCTGGTATTTTGATACCAGAAACCTGAATGCATTGTTGTTCCCGCTTAAAACCTGCTGTACCAGTTGCCCTTCTTCCATACTACCCCATCTGACTAAGCAAGATATGAAAAGGTTGCAATTTATTTTAACTGCATCATCGTTTTTGTTTTAATTCCATTTTCCCCTCCAATCCGGCTGCATTTTATATATTTGCGCAAATTTCAATCAAACAATTTATACTGAATTAAGTAAGAACACTTACGTCAGCAAATTCAATGGGTTTGAATTAAATTTAGAATCAGGCAAAAAAACAATACTTAAAATCTATTTGTACCGCGATGAATTTTGTAGAAGAGCTGAAATGGAGAGGCATGTTGCATGATATAATGCCCGGAACTGAAGAACAACTGTTAAAAGAAATGACTACTGCTTATATTGGTTTCGACCCAACAGCCGAGTCGTTGCACATTGGAAGTTTGGCTCCGATCATTTTATTAAAGCGTTTTCAACTTGCAGGGCACAAGCCTGTGGCATTGGTAGGTGGTGCAACCGGAATGATTGGTGATCCCTCGGGCAAATCGCAGGAACGTAATTTATTGAACGAAGAAACTCTGGAACGCAACCTGAACGGGATAAAAAAACAGCTTTCAAAATTTATCGATTTCGAAAGTGACAGCAAGAATAATGCACTGATGGTGAATAACTACGACTGGATGAAGAACCTGAGCTTTCTGAACTTTATCCGCGACATCGGAAAACACATCACCGTAAATTATATGATGGCAAAAGATTCAGTAAAAAAACGCTTGAATCCGGATGCAAAAGCAGGCATGTCATTCACCGAATTTACCTACCAACTTGTGCAAGGCTACGATTTCTACTGGCTAAATCAGAACCTTAACTGTAAATTGCAGATGGGTGGCTCCGACCAGTGGGGAAACATTACCACAGGAACCGAATTGATCCGTCGTAAATCAAACGGTGAAGCTTTTGCACTGACCATTCCACTGATTAAAAAAGCAGACGGAACAAAATTTGGTAAAACAGAATCGGGCAATGTTTGGCTCGATCCAAATTTAACCTCTCCATATAAATTCTATCAATTTTGGCTGAATACAACTGATGAAGACGCCGAAAACTACATCAAAATATTTACTTTCCTGAGTAAGGAAGAAACCGAGAATTTGATTTCAGAGCATAAAGAAGCGCCCCACCTGCGAAATCTTCAGAAAAAACTGGCCGAAGAAGTGACCACAATGGTACACTCGAAAGAAGATTTTGAGATGGCCGTAGAAGCTTCTCAGATTTTGTTTGGAAAAGGAACTGCAGAACAACTACGCAAGCTGAATGAAAGTACCTTTCTTGCAGTATTTGAAGGAGTTCCACAATTTCAGATCAGTAAAACAGAATTGGAAGCAGGCATTAATATTATCGATTTACTGGCTGAAAAAACCGCAGTTTTTCCTTCAAAAGGAGAGTTAAGAAGAACAATTCAGGGCAACGGGCTTAGCATTAACAAAGACAAAATTTCGGATCCGGAGCTGGTAGTGAATACCGACTTCCTGATTGGTGGAAAATATATTCTTGCGCAAAAAGGAAAGAAAAACTATTTCCTGATAATCGCAGAATAGCACATAAAAGCATTCGGATAAATACTAAACACCGTTCGGGTTCGTTGAAAATACACGATCGAATTGAAACCACATTTTATGGATAATTTTTTTGACAACCAGCGAATCCTTGCCATTATCTGGAAACGCAAAATACACTTTGTGATTATCGGAATCGTTGCCATTCTGCTGTCGGCTGTTTTCTCAGGTCCCACTTTTATCAGGCCAAAGTTTAAGTCTGTAGCGCGGGTTTACCCTTCTAACACCTGGACCATGAGTAACGAGTCGGAAACAGAGCAGATGATTGAAGTGCTGAATTCAAACGATATTAAATTTAAAATGTTTGATGCCTTCAACCTGGCTGATGTTTATGGGATCAACAAAGAAGATCCGAACTACAAAACCTATATGTTTGATGCTTATAATACAAATGTTTCGGTTAGCAAAACAGAGTTCGAAACGGCTGAAATTAAGGTAATGGATTACGAGCCGCAACGTGCTTCTGATATGTGCGATTCAATTATTCAGTTCTATAACCGAAAAGTAAGGTCGATGCACAAAGCCAAAGACAAGGAGATGGTTGACATCACCAAAATGGCGCTTGAAAAAAAATACAAAGAACTGGCCGGTGTTGAAGAACAACTCGATAGTTTAAGAGAAGTTACGGGAATAATCAGTTTTAAAGAACAGGTCCCGGAACTAACACGGGGATATATGACCGCATTGGCGAACGGCAGAGGAAGTGCTTCCGACACCAAAAAAATTGACCAGCTTTACGATCATTTTTCAAAAGACGGGACAAAAGCAACACTGCTTGAAGCAAAATACAACCGAATGCTTTATGTGATTGATTCATTATCGATACTGCACGACAACCACATAATAGAATACGAAAAAGATATTACCTACAGTCACATTGTTGAGTATCCTTTTCCGGCCGATAAGAAATCGTATCCGGTGCGTTGGCTTATTGTGTTACTAACAACTGTTTCTGCTGTTTTCCTTGGCCTCCTGGTTTTTCTGGTGCTTGATTACGGGAAAAAATAATAGCGTGTTTAAAAGCGATCAAATAAAGCTTTCTTTTTTTTACTTCGCCGCCATTGGTTTTATTTTGCTGAACCTGTGGTTTGTTGTAAATAAAAATATGCTGTTTCTGGCCGCATTGCCACTGGTATTTCTGCTTTTACTTGCTGTTGTTTATTCGTTTGATAAGGTCATTTATCTCATTGTTTTTTTTGCACCACTTTCCATTCCGCTCCGAAAGCTGATTCCCGGTTTTGGATTCGACATGTACATTCCGACAGAACCCTTAATTTTTGGCCAGTAAAACATCTATTTGCTAAAGGTAATCCAGGACAGGAAGTTTTACAGAAGAATACTCTGGCATCCGGTATCGCTGGCTATATTTCTCAATTTATTTTGGATACTGATTACCAGTATTACGAGTACGATGCCGTTGGTTTCTTTCAAATTTTTATTAATGCGAATCTGGTTTGTGGCCATTTTGTATTTCCTCACTGCCAAACTTTTTTCGGAAGGTGAAAACATGGAAAAATACGTGTGGTTCTATGTAATTCCGTTTATGGGAGTTATTTTTTATGCCACCTTCCGCCACCTGGGATACGGTTTGTGGGATAAACAAG
>JBKEDN010000298.1:0-20802 GCA_047975435.1 Draconibacterium sp.
GGTTTCGTTGTCATTGCAGCCTTTAAGATACAATTCTTAAAGGGATAACAAAAACAAAGGCTGTCCAATTTTACTTTTTGGACAGCCTCTTCTATGCAGTGTTATAATGACATTCAATTTTAAATTCCGGTGTAGTCTCTTTCGTTGATTACCACACCCATTTCGTTGTAGCTTTTCCATGTTCCGGTTTTTTCACCGTCTTTGTAACAAAGTTCATACTTCAGTTGGCCGTTTTCGTCCCAAACAAACCAGTTTCCGTCTTTCTTACCGTCTTTGTAAGATGCCTGTGCAACTTTAGTCCCTTTCAGGTTGAAAGTTAACCAGGTTCCGTGCATCTCATTTTTTTTGTAAGAACGAACTTCGTTCACCTGACCGTTTTCGAAGTACAACTTACATTCGCCTTCTTTCATGCCTTTTGTGAAATTGGTTTCCGTTTTCACCTGGCCATTCTCGAAGTAAGTGGTGTACTTACCGGTGTAAAGTTCAGAATCCTGGTAATAAAGACCGTCAATCTCTTTCAGGTTCTGAGCGTTTACTGAAAACACTATCAACAAAACCCCAATAAAAAATGCTAGCTTTTTCATGTTAGCCTCCTTTCTTGATAATTGTGTTAACGTCATTTTAGTTAACGCAAAGTTAACAAAAAAGATACGCGATGTAACATTATTGTAACATTTATGCAATAATAATGAAACAGCCGGTAACATAAAAAAAGAACTCCGGGAAACCCCGGAGTTCTAAGGAAGGTTCTACAACCTTCCTGCCATTAAACACTGCGTAGCTTTATATTTTTGCTCTTGCTTTTTCGCGTGTAACTAATTGTTATTTTCTAGAAGCCAAAACCGGTCCAGTCGAATGCTGAAACAGTGGCCCCGGTATTTCCGACAACAACTGCAACACCGGCGTAAGTACCGTTTGCTTTAACTTCGTTGCCCGAATAAGTCATTCCGTCAATTGTAAGACTAATGGAAGTTGCTGTATTGGCATCGCCTTTATCGTCGGTTAGGTCAATCACATCTTTTGTTGTTCCGCCCATAATTAAGGCATTAGTAATGGTTGCAGTTGCACCACGACGTACTTTAATACCATCGGTCATTTCGAAGCTTGATGCATTTCGGATGGTGATGTTTTCCATGGTGAAATCAGACTGTCCTGAATGATCCGGATATTTACCATCGAAGTTTCCGTCGGCTTCCACACCACGCGGATCACTTTCGCCGCTTACAAAACCACTTTCCCAAATACCATACGCATTGCTTAAAGTTCCGTTCCAGCCCTGGGTTACGTCAAACATATCGTCGTCGCAACTTACCGACAGTAAATTGGTAACACTAACTGAGCCTCCGAAAAATTCGATTGCATCGTCAGCACTTTTATACACGTAAATATTTTCGATGGTTGTTCCGCTACCAACGGCATCAAGAGTAAGGCCATTGTGCTCAACAGATTCAGAGTTTTGTGCGCCTGTATATTCCAGAATAACATATTTCAATGTTCCTGAATTATCGTCGGCAACAGTACCTCCGTAAACAATTGCGGCATCCATTTCGCAAGTAGCTGTACCACCACCTGAGATAGGCGCTTTACCGTTTAATATCATACCTCCCCAGTCGCCGGCTGCCGGACTTGATTTTGCAGATGTAAACAAGATAGGGGCTTTGGCAGTACCTTCAGCCATAATTTTTCCACCTTGCTCTACCATTACATAAGAACTAAAACCGGCCGTTGCTTTAATCGTAGTTCCGGCCGGAATATACAGTGTAGCGCCACTTTTTACTGACAAAGTACCATCCAAAGTATAATCGTACAACGCATTCAAACGGGTATCTTCGGTAATATCACCGTTGATGGTGGCACTTACACTTTCGTCAAAATTATAGCCTGTCCAGCTAAAAGCAGATGCAGAAGCTCCGGTATTACCTGAAACAATGAAAACACCATTGTAAGTGCCACTGGCTTTAATTTCATTTCCGGTAAAGGCTGCTTTGTCAACCGTAAGACTGATTGAAGTAGCTGTGTTTGCATTGCCTTTGTCGTCGGTTAAGTCAATCAAATCGCTTGCTGTTCCACCCATAATTAAGGCATTGGTGATGGTTGCTGTTGCACCACGGCGAATTTTAATACCGTCGGTCATTAAAAAGGTGGATGCATTTTTGATGGTCATGTTTTCAATGGTAAAGTCAGATTGCCCGGTGTGCTCAGGATATTTTCCATCAAAGTTTCCGTCGGCCTCTACGCCACGCGGATCGCCTTCTGTACTAATATAATCGCTTTCCCAAATACCGTAAGCATTTTTCAATGTTCCGTTCCAGCCCTGGGTTACATCGAACATATCGTCGTCGCAACTTACCGACAGCAGATTGGTAACATTCACTGAACCTCCAAAGAATTCAATGGCATCATCGGCACTTTTGTAGATATAGATGTTTTCAATTTTAGTACCGCTACCCACTGCGTCTAAAGTAAGACCGTTGTGCTCAACAGTTTCAGAGTTTTGTGCGCCGGTATATTCCAGGATAACGTATTGCAATTTTCCGGAGCTATCGTCAGATTTGGTACCTCCGTAAACCACAGAAGCATCCATCTCGCACGTTGCAGTTCCGCCACCCGCTATTGGAGCATAACCATTAAGAATAAGTCCGCCCCAGTCGCCGGCTTCAGGGCTTGACTCGGCAGACGTAAATGTAATGGGGCTGGCAGCAGTTCCTACCGCATTGATTACCCCACCTTGTTCAACCATTACCATTGAGGAGAAACCTTTGGTTGCTTTGATAGTTGTTCCGGCAGGAATATTAAGAATACCACCGTCTTTAACACTCAAAGTACCTGTTAATTTATAAGTAACGGTTGCATCCAGTGTTACTTCACTGGTAATGTCACCTTTTAGTTCTTCGCCGATTGTTTGAACCGGGTCTTCATTGTCGTCAGAACATCCTGTAAAAAGGATGGTAAAAATTGTTAATGCAAAAAGTAATTTTTTCATTTTACTCTGTTTTTTATTTCTGAAATATTGAAATGGTTTTTTATTAAAAATGATAGGAAAGACCAACGCTCAGGTCGATTCCTTTTTTATAACTGCTCAGTATAATTGCGTTTGCACCTTCAACACTTGGTTCACGCGTTAAACTGTATTCGGGGTCTAAAAGGTTCTTTGCCTTTAAACTAAGCCCCCAATGTTTGTTCATTTTAACCGATGACACAAAATCAAGTGTTGTCACGCTGCTTTCGTTGATATCGTTAAAGCCATTCACCCCAATTGAATAAATGTGTTCGCTTACATAATTGGCAATAAATGATGCCGTAATCTCAAAATCGTTTTTGTTGAAATTGTAGGATAAGTCTCCATTGAAGATGATTGGTGAAGCACCTTCCAGTTCGGTTTTACTGTTTGTAAAATTAAGTGGAATAGAAGAGCTGGCCCCTGCATTCTCACTATCGGTTTTAACACCGGTACTGATATAGGAAGCATTTATTCCTGTGCTCAGTTTATTGATCGAATTGGCATCGTCATTGGAAATGGAAAGGAGGTCTTTTCTGATTTCAAGCTCAACTCCTGCGAGTGTTGCTTTTTTTGCAATGTTGGCGTACGATAAAAATCCACCGGCGCTGTTCACTTCCACTTTTGAAATCGGGTCCTGAATTAATTTTCCGAAAGCTGTTACCGAAATTAACTCACCACGCGATGGGTAAAAATCCCATTTAATATCCACATTGTAGTTGGTTGACGGAATCAAATCCGGGTTACCCTGCGAACTCCATTGCGGGCCTTCGTACAATAAAGGTGAAATTTCCTTCGATTGTGGCAAGGTATAAGTGCGGCTTGCTCCCAACCGAAAAGCATTCTTATTGCTAAGTGTATATTTCAGGTTAAGGTTTGGAAGAATAAAAACATCATCCAGCGAATGCGTGTCTCTTTTTGAACCGTCGTTAACATCGAAATCAACTTTCAGGCTAACAATGTCGGCTTTCAACCCCGCGTTTACAATAAATTTTGGAGTTACCTGGTAATTAAATTCCGCAAAAGCAGAGTTAATTATTTTATCAACCGTATATTTTGAAACATTGTATTCGCTGTTGCGAAAGTGCCCGGCTTCAAATTCCTGCTGGTTAAAAATAGAATCCAGCGAAAAACCATTGAGGTTTAATAGAGGCAATGTTGACTGGGTGCGTGAATTGTCCCAACTGTTTGATATAAAATTATCGGTGAGGAAACGTCCCCGGTAACCTACTTCGATAGAAGAAATATCGTCTAAATCTTCCTTGATTTTATATTTTGCTGAAACAAACGCATTTATATCGTTTTCTTTCAATTCAGAAAAATACCGGTGCTGACGACCTGATCCACGCAAAGGGGCCAGTTTATCATCGCCTTCGTAGGTCATGTAATTCACCCGGCGATCCGGTTCTTTGCCGTTTGTATAGTTATAGGCTACACCTGCATTGGCAGATAGCTGTGAATTGATTTCGCGTTTAAAATCGAGCTGGTTAACCAGTAAAGTATTGAGGTTGTTTTGCTGACGACGGACCCAACCTTTGCTTTCAACTGCTTCCTGAAAAACCTCCGAGTTTTGTCCGTAATCGTCTCTTAAACTCTCAATCGCGGTATGAATAAGCAATGCATTGTAGGTAAGTGTGTTTTTATCAAACTTATAACCAACATTGGCCATTGCCAGGTGCGAAGTATTTCTTTCATATTTTTTTGTATTCTGATCGCGGAAAATAGTACCGTTGGTGATTGTTTCGCGGGTAACACCGTCAGAATAATTGTAATCGTTATCGTAACCACCAATCAGGTAAAAAGTAAGTGGATTGTTGTTGATCTCGTAACGCTTTCCTCCCGACACACCAAAACTTTTGCCCAACTGAAAAGTCTGCAAAGTGGGGTCCAGCGAATTTTTAAAATCATAACTGCCTTCACTTTTCGGGCTCTGGGTGTTTTCTCCAAATCCAAGGTTACTTACACCGTCAGGAACCAGGAAATCCTCGTTAAGCGAACGGGTATTGGCTTTTGCCGAAAGGTCGATGTTAAACTCTCCTTCTCCAACGAGCTCTTTGGAACTGATGTCGATTACAGCACCTGCAACATCACCACCGGTTTTGCTGCTAAATACTTTCTTAACGCCAATTGCCTTAATAATATCGGACGAGAAGAAATCAAGCGAAATGTTTTTGTACTCCGGGTCTTCAGAAGGAACAGGAAAACCGTTTAAAGTGGTGGCGTTAAAACGGTCGCCCAATCCGCGGACGAATACGTTTTTAACCCCTTCCTGTTTTGAAATACCTGAAACTTTGGTAACCGCAGCCTCGGCATCACTGGCTCCTTTACGCGATATTTCCTGTGCCCCGATGGCCTGTGTGGCAATCACGGCTTTTTTCTGTTCGGCCAGTAACATGCTCTCCGATTCGCGGTTGGCTTTGGCAACTACCTGAACGCCTTCCAACTCAAGAGTGGCGGGTGACAGAGCTACATTTAATACGGTTTCTTCATTCGCTTTTACCTCAATATTCAATTCCTGAGGATCGTAAGAGATAAAGGAAACAAGCAGGGTGTATTGTCCCGGCTGGATTTTCTGGATCAGGAAATTTCCGTCAAAATCGGTTATGGTCCCCTGCGAGGTCTCCTTCACCATAACGGTTGTTCCTATTAATGATTCTTTGGTTTTTGCATCGATCACGGTTCCTTTTAGCGAACCGTTTTGTGCTACAGCTGAAATCGCTTGAATTAGCAGAAAGATGCTAATAACAATTCTGTTCATACTCAAAAAAATGTGCAGTGTTAATGTCTATAAATAAATTTCCGGGAGCAAAGCAAGACCAATAATGTTACAAGGCGATTAATACCCCTTTAAACTATTATTACATTTGCTTAACAGAATTGTAATGATTGTTGGGTTGAGTGTAAGGTGTTGATTAACATGTGGTTTGAGTGTGTTTGGTGAAGTCCGGGTTGAATATCCGCCTATTTAATGGAAAGCGAAAAAAGAAACTCAACGCCACCTTTGGGACGGTTTTTTACCGAAACCCTCCCGTTGTGAAGCGTGATGGCATTTTTTACAATGGCCAGCCCCAGCCCGGTACCGCCTGTTGTACGCGAGCGCCCTTTATCTATCCGGTAGAAACGTTCAAAAATTCGCGGCAGGTGTTCTTTGGGAATGCCGCCGCCGGTATCGGAATACGAAAAATAATAATACCGTTCGTCTTTGTGGTAACATTTTATGTGGATACGGATTCCCGTTCCGCCGTAAGTAATCGAATTTTCAACCAGGTTCTGAAAAACCGAGAAAAGCAACGATTCGTTTCCGTTTATAAACGTGTTGGCTTTTACTTCATCAACAAATTCAATTTTATTGTGCTCTATTTTGCTCGAAAAATATTCGTAAATATCGTTGGTGATCTTTTTTATGTCTATCTGCTTCATTTCAAAAAGTTCGCCGGCATCTTCAATGTTGTTGATCAGCGAAACATCATTAATCAGGGCAGTTAATCGTTCTGACTGAAAAAATGCCTTCTCCAGAAAATACTTTTGTTTTTCTTCCGGAATGGGCCAGTTTTCCAAAATTGTTTCCAGATAACCCCGGATGGACGACAAGGGGGTTTTTAGCTCGTGCGCAATATTGGAGGTGAGTTGTTGTTTCATCAAACGCCTTTTTTCCAGGCGGGTAACATCGGTAATTACGATTTCAAAACTGCGGTCGGCAAAAATGATCGAATAAATCCTGAAAAACTTCTCTTCTTTCGAAGTGGTATAATCCAGTTTGGGAACTTTCTCGTTCCAGTTTTCAAAATTGGTTTCGAGGTACCTGTCCAAAAAAGTGTGAAGTTTTTTAAAGGATGAATTTTCAAGCATTTCGGTGTTGGAAACCACTTTCTTTTTTGAAATAAGGTTTACCATCTCAATAAACTTTCCATTTGAAAGTGTCATTATTTTCCGGGGAGAAAAAAAGGCAATCCCTTCATCCAGCGCATCCAGGTGATTAAAAAGCTTCTCCTTTTCTTTTGCCAAATCATCTTTTGTTTTTTTCAGGTTGTTGTAAATCTGGATGATTTGTCCGCTGATGATCCCCAACTCGTTTGCCGGAAATTTGGTGTCGAATTCAACCAGTTCATTGCTTCCGGCACGCAAGGCAAAATCTTTCAGTTTTGTAATGGTAAACGAAAGTTTAACGGTTACAAACACCAATATCAGCCCCACAATCAGAAAGAGGATCACCATAAAAGTGATGAACTGCGTGCTGGTTTTCAGAAAATCTTTAACGGTAACATCAAAAACCAGTGCCGCACGCACATAATAATGCGGGAACATGCGGGCATAATAATAAAATTCCTGGTTGGTAGTGGCCGAGGTCCGGATATTGGCGCCGGTACCTTTTTTCCGCGCATGGGCTACTTCGGGGCGGTTAAAGTGGTTTTCCATCGAGGTATAATCCTTCACAAAGCTGTCGTACAGTACTTTTCCTTCTTTGCTGATGATGGTTATACGCGGGTTGGTTTCGGGAAGTATTTTAATCAGGTCAGACAGGTCGCTGACATGGTTATCCTCCAATAAATGATTTTTCTGAATAAACTTGTCGGTAATGTCCGTGATGTTGTCCAGTGTATTTTCGAGCTGTGCATGTTTGTAGCTCTTTTCGCGCTGGTACTGAAAAACCAACACTGTAATGGTAAACAGCACAAATACGAGGATGTAGTAAAAAAATATTTCGCCCCTGAATGATCTTTTCATCTCTTCGGCGTATTAACTATTGAAAACAGTACCCGTAACCCGATTTTCCTTTGATGTATGCGCCGTATTCGCCTATTTTTTTTCGTAAGCGGGCAATGTTCACATCCACATTTCGCTCGGTAACAATTACATCGTCCTGCCAAATGCGTTTCAGAATTTCATCGCGGCTGATGTATTGTCCCATGTTTTTTGCTAACAGCGAAAGTATTTCATATTCTTTTCGGGTAAGGTTAACCGGCTCTCCTTCAATACTGGTGATCTTCTTTTTCAGATCAATCTTCATTTCTTTAAAGCTGATGATGTTGGAATCGCCACCAACACGTGCACCTCTTTTCAGGATGGCTTTAATACGGGCAACTACTTCTTTTATTGAAAAGGGTTTTGAGATGTAATCGTCGCCACCCACATTAAAACCGGTCAGAATATCGTTTTCTTCTACTTTTGCGGTCAGAAAAATAATGGGAACCGTTAACTGAAGTTCTTTTCGGATAACGTTGGCTACTTTATAGCCGGAAACGCCTTCCATCATCACATCCAGTAAAATGAGGTCAAAATCCTGAAGGTGCTTCTTTAAGGCTTCTTCGCCCGAGTGGGCAATTTCGATGATAAAACCTTCGCTTTCGAGATTAAACTGCAGGATTTCACACAGGTCTTTCTCGTCGTCAACAATAAGTATCTTGTATTCTTCTTCCATAGATGCCATTTTCTGCGTCAATATTTCCCTTTAAAAAATGAGAAGAGGCCTTCTCTTTGCTTTAACGACGACGAAATTAAATAAAAATAGTTAATTTATCCCGAATCGTTCATGAGATTCAACATGCAGACAATCATTGTATTCGGAGTGTTAGCAAAAGGTTATCGAACTATTTCAATACGATTACAAAACTGTTACAAAACCATTACATTTATGGGTGAAACGCATTTCAGGCCTGTTAAAGAAATGTTACAGAACGATTAAATTCTATTTTTGCCGCGAATTGCTAAAACAAGCTAACAAAATGAAAAAGACACTGCTACAGCTTTTTATGTTTTTATTGGTATGCCCTGCCTTTTCGCAGGAGAGTACCTTTCAACCTTCAGGCTCTGCTTTTGCCACCATCTTTGCCAATTACCACCAGGGGCTGACAAGTGTAGCTACCGATGAATCGGCCTTTGAGCTGGTTCGCGGGTACATTGGATACGAATACAAGTTCAGCCCCGAATTTTATGCAAAAGTAAATGTTGACATTGGCAGCCCCGAAGATCTTTCGGAATACGCAAAAGCACGCCGTTACGCCTATTTCAAAAATGCATTTTTACGCTACACTCAAAATAAACTGCAAGTGGAATTTGGGTTGATTAGTTTGCGGCAATACAAATTGATGGAAAAAGTTTGGGAACGCCGTTACATGATGAAAACACTGGCCGATGAATATTCGATTGGCGCTTCGGCCGACCTGGGGATGAACCTGAATTACAAATTCACCAACTTCTGGGACATCGATTTTACCATTATGAACGGTGAAGGGTACAACAATGTACAAACCGACGGTATTTTTAAATACGCCATTGGTTCTACTATTTTGCCGGTAAAAAATTTTACTACGCGGCTGTATTACGATTTTACAAATAACGACCTTTTGCAATCTACTTACCACATTTTCCTGTCGTACGATTTTAACGGAAAAGCCAACATTGCCGGTGAAGCGCTTTACCGCACCAACGAAAAATGGAAAGAAGGACAAGACCGTTATGGTTATTCGCTTTATGCCAAATACAATCTTACAGAGAAATACCAGCTTTTTGCCCGTTTCGATAAAATGGCCTCTAACAAACTGACGGGTGAAGAAACTCCGTGGAACCTTGCCGACGACGGAACTGCGTTGGTGGCAGGTATCCAGTTTGAGCCCATCAAAAAAATAAAAATGGCGCTTAATTACCACGACTGGGTGCCTTATGCCTCCAATGGCGAAACAAAAGCCTTTATTTTTCTCGACCTGGAAGTTAAATTGTAAAAGCCGGAACCATGCAAAAACAGATCATACTATTTCTACTTTTTACGGTCGGTTTTATGTCGTGCCGAAAAAGCGACTACCTGCTCGAAGGAAACAGCGAAACGATTACCGATAACGGTTTTGGAACAGGCACTGTTACCTGGACCAAAGACAAAGAATACATTTTGGAAGGCTTTATTTTTGTGAACGATGGACAGGTGCTGACCATTGAACCCGGTACTGTGTTGCGCTTTAAAAGCGGGCAGGCCGAAAATGCAAGTGCGCTGATTGTTGCCCGCGGCGGAAAAATTATAGCCGAAGGAACAGAAGCTGAACCCATTGTTTTTACTTCGGAAGACGACGATCTGAATGGCTCCGTTTCCAGAGGTATCCGCGGACTTTGGGGAGGTTTGATTATTCTTGGAAATGCACCGCTTAATTTAAGTGGCGGCGAAGCTTCCATCGAAGGAATTCCGGCGGCTGAACCACGTGGAATTTATGGAGGCATTGATGAAAACGATAATTCGGGCATTCTGAAATATGTTTCCATCCGTCACGGAGGTACCAACATTGGCGACGGAAATGAGATTAACGGACTAACATTGGGTGGGGTAGGTAGCCAAACCCGGATTGATTATGTGGAAGTAATTTCGAACGAAGACGACGGAGTGGAGATTTTTGGCGGTACCGTTAACCTGAAACACATGGTGGTTTCGGGTTGTGGCGACGATTTATTTGACTACGATCTTGGCTGGTCGGGCAACGGGCAATTCTGGCTGGGTTTGCAGGAAGACCTTCCCGGAGATAACCTGATTGAAGCGGGTGGCGGTGTTGACCCGATCTATGGAATTCCCAATTCGCTTCCCAACCTTTTTAACCTGACTCTAATTGGTAGCGGAAAATCGAGTACCGGTGCCTGCGCTATTTTCGAAAAAAATGCAGGCGGAGTAGTTGCCAACTCGGTAATTGTAAATAAAGACAAAGGCATTGCGGTTGAAGTGACCGACCAGCACGACAGCTACAACCAATGGAAAAACGGGAACCTGACGATCAAAAATAACCTGTTTTACGAAGTAGCATCATCCACTCCCGAGAGCATTTTTAAACTGTCGGGGCTTTACACAGCTGAAATGGAGAACGAATGGACGGCAGCTTTTAATACTTCCAAAAACGAAATCAGCGATCCGAAAATTGACATTGCCGGTGGGAATTTTGTTCCCGAAGAAGAAATAAAGGGCGAATTGCTTGATTATCCTTTGCCGTGGTTTCAGATTGTTGACTTTAAAGGCGCCTTTGGCGAAGACAACTGGATACAGGGATGGACACTGCTAGCGCAAGAATAAAGTATATTCTGCATCTGTAAATAAACCGACAATCAGGGATTAATAGTTCATTACAGCTCTCGCCGGTTCGAGATTGTAAAGCATTTTGTGAGCGCCACTGTTGTAAAACTGTTCCGCATCCAGCAAACTGTAAAATTCGCCAAATACTTGTAAGGGCTGCACATGTTGCTCCTGTTTGTCGATGTATTCCATGAAATCATCAAAATCGCACATCCGGTTTTCTTTATCTACGATGGCATCTGTTTCGTAATCGTAACGAAAATCGGGATGAGAAGCTACCACCCATTCAAGCGATTTTCGTGTTGGATTGCCTGCTTTCTCGCGGGTAAACAACACTACGATTTTTTCGTTGGGCAATCCATAAAAATATACCGGTAAAAACTGGGCTAACAGGGTATTGTTTGTCTTGTATATCAACCGTGCCTTACCTTTCATAATCGTAGTTTTTTGTGTAGAAAAGATAAGGCAAAGCTGTTGTTTTTCAACTATTAAGGCCATTAAATTAGTATTAACGAATGTTTAATTTTCTGTGCCGATATTTTACCTCAATCCTGAAACAACAAACGGGGCAGGAGCGTGTCAAAAAAGCCGGGTTTTTCGTTGGTTAAAACAGTTGGTGTTGTTTCATGAATATGACTGAGTATGATCATTCCCAGAATTTCTTTGATGTGGTACGGATACCTGATCCTGATGCTTCCCGGCTCTTCCAGCCAGTGCGTAATTTGTTCTCGATCATCGTTTAACGACGATAATACCTGAATTCCCATTTCCTCCAGAAAGGCGGCGTTACAGGCTTGCTCGTACTGGCCTTTCATGGGGATAACACACAATTTTTTACCCATATAAATAGCCTCGGCCGGCGTTTCAAAACCGGCATTGCATAATATTCCTTTGCAGTTGATAAAAGAGTTGGAAAAAACATCCAGCGAAACCGGCTGAAAAACGATATTCTTTGATCGGTAAGTTTCTTTGTTATGCTTTGAAAACACCTGCCACTGAACCTGTGGAAACTGGTGCAGTACTCTTTCAATTTCATCGTTGTTGTACGATGGCAGATAAACCGTATAGTGTCCATTGTTCCCGGGCCTGACTCCCCGAATTAAAGGGCGGATAACCGGGGAAAATACATTGTTCCCAATGGCACCAAAATGAAAACCGTAATTTTTGACAGTGGGTGCATAATGTTTCAGAATCTGTTTCCCCAACCAATTTCCCTTTTCAGGCCTTGGCGCATTGGGATGTAACACGGCATTCTGGTGGCTGATTCCAACACATTTTGCTCTTTTCAGTTTGCATGCCCAGGCTGATACCGGTTCAAAATCGCATAAAACCAGGTCGTAGCTTTTTACGGGCAAGCGAATTATGTCGCGAATAAATTTGAATGGTCTGAGGCGAATTAACGTTTTCCAAAGATCAACACCACCTCGCGTGCCAAAAATAAAGCTAAGGCCATAAAAGCGGTATTTCACATCAAAAGGCAATGAGAGGTCTCCCTGAGTTCCGCTGATCATCACATCGGTTTCAGCCATCTTTTGCAAGTGAGGGATCACTTCCATAGCACGTGCCAAATGACCGTTTCCTGTTCCCTGTATGGCATATAAAATCTTCATGGTTGAATGGATAAATTTTTGAAAGTTAATTCCTGAACAAGGGTTTCGTAAATACTCCTTTCCGCCGGAAACTCAGACTCATCTACTACGTTATCGAATGAATTCTCAGGATCAACATGGGTATGCAAATGCCATTTGCCGTTGTAAAACTCCGCCGCAGTACAATGCTCCACCCAGTCGCCGCAATTGATGTAGCGGATTTCGCGATCATTGTCTGTCAGCATTTTGTCTTTCGGAGCGTGTGTATGTCCGCAAATCACTTCGTCGTAGTTTTGTGTAGCTGCCGAGCGCGCCAGCTCTCTTTCAAATTTTGAAGGCGTGCGTTTTTCGCGAATAAGGTTTTTCTTTAGCGTTTTATAAATGATCACTTCTTTGCCACCCACTATGCGTACCAGCGAATTCAGTAACTGTTCCACGATAGTAAGTAAACCGTAAAGTGCTGCACCAATTTTAGCTAGGCCTTTCGAACTGTGAATAATGTGATCAAAAATATCGCCATGGAAAATCCAGGTCTTTTTGTCCCCGTGCGTGACAATGTACTGATTCACTATTTCGAGTTTGCCGAATTTTGCACCTGCAAACTTTCGCAAAAACTCATCGTGGTTACCGCTAACCCAAAATACCTGTGTGCCCTTTTCCATCATTTTGATGATCTGACGAACCACCTTCATTTGATTTTTGGGAAAATAATTGCGGGTAAATCGCCACGAATCAATGATGTCGCCGTTCAGAACCAGAATTTCGGTATGAATGGATTTGAGGTAATTCAGAATCTTTTTGGGTTTGCAGGCATGGGTTGCCAAATGCAGGTCTGAAATTACGGATACTTCGATGTGTCGTTTATTCATTTTCGAAACTATAACACAAAGAAAGAATAGCCTTATTAACTGATGGTTACAGTCTGATTAAGAATGGAATAAATTTAGTATTCCTTTTGTGTTTCCCCGCTAGAGTAACCGATTACAAAGCGATTAAAAAAAGATTAAATCGTCTGATTTGTGTTTTTATGCTGATCTTTTTGTCGTAATTTTTTAGTGCCGGTAACACACTGCATAGCGGATAAATCCATATGCTAAAATCTTAAATAAATCAAGTATGAGAAAATTTCTATTTGCAGCTTTAATGCTGAGCAATTTGTTGGCATGTAACAAACAAAATTTTGAAAATGAAGCGGGACTGGATCTTAAAGCCGGGAAAGCGGTTGGGCATCTATCGGTTAATTTTTCGCTGTTGAGCACCACCGACGTTGGCGGTGAAGCAGCAGCTGAGATTAGTGCTTTCGATCCAATTACCCAAAAACTGTATGTGGTTGATAATTCCGGAGTCAGCCAGATTGTCGTTTTAAACCTGTCTGATCCTGCAGCTCCTTTTCCTGTCGGAACGATTGATGTTTCGGGCCTCGGAGGCGGAGTGAACAGTGTAGCTGTAAAAAATGGTTTGCTGGCTGCAGCCATTGAAGCTTTTAATAAAACCGATAACGGAACTATCGCTGTCTTCAACACACTCGACCATTCTCTGGTAGCAAGCGTTACAGTAGGAGCACTTCCCGACATGGTCACCTTTTCGCCCGACGGGAAATATATCTTATCGGCCAACGAGGGAGAGCCTAACAGCGACTATTCCGTTGATCCGGAGGGTTCTGTTTCAATGATTGAAGTGGAAAACGGGTTTGCTGAAACAAGGCTTACTTTTGAAGCCTTTGAACCTCAACAGGAAATGCTAATGAAACAGGGGCTTCGGATTTTTGGCCCGGACTCAAGTTTCACCGCCGACCTGGAACCTGAGTATATTGCCATAGCTCAGAACTCAAAAACCGCATGGGTCTCGTTACAGGAAAACAATGCTTTGGCCGAAATCGATCTGATTTCAAAAAGTGTTATCAAAATCCTGCCTCTTGGGTTTAAAGACTACGCCTTAAGTTCAAATGCTATTGATGCAAATGACAAGGACGAAGAATACATTCCACAGACTCTTCCAGTGTTTGGTATTTATGAATCCGATGCTGTTGCTGTTTTTAGCCACAACAACGTGCCCTTTGTCTTTACAGCGAACGAAGGTGATGCCCGCGAATATGACACTTTTGTAGAAGAAGTACGTATTAAAGACGTTGAACTTGATCCTGCCACATTTCCAAATGCTGAAGAGCTGCAAAAGAACGACATGCTGGGAAGACTGAATATTACCAATACACTTGGAAACGTTGATGGTGTTTACACTGCCTTGTATTCTTTTGGTGCCCGGTCGTTCAGTATCTGGAATGGCCATACCGGTAAACAGATTTTTGACAGCGGAAACGAACTGGATTTTTATGCCAACATAAATGGAGCTTATGACGACGGTCGTAGTGACAATAAAAGTGTTGAACCGGAAGGCCTGGTAACCGGCCGTATTGGAAACACCGAGCTTTTGTTTGTTGGAATGGAGCGTGCCGACGGCGTAGCAGTTTATGACATTACCAATCCGGTAAAACCGGTGTATCTGCAGTGGCTTGTAACCGGCGATGCTCCGGAAGGGCTTGTTTTTGTTTCGGCCGAAGAAAGTTCCAATGGCCGGCCACTTCTGATTGTAAGCAGCGAAGGAGATGGTGTAGTAACTATTTTCTCGGTTAGTGAGGCGATCTGAGCAATTGTAAAATCAACCATAAAAAGGAAAGAGCCACTCGTAAATTGAATGGCTCTTTTTCTATAACTCGTTTGTATTTATTGCGAAGTACTAACTATGTTGTTGCGTATAAGTAATAAAATCACGTTGTGCTTTCACCAGGCTAATGGTGTGTAACATAAGCTGCTCCATTTCAGCAATCATTTTAAAGAACAGCTGCGAATTACGTGTATTTACCATCTTATTCTTGATTCGCTTGATCTGGTTTTTCTCCATCTTTTTCAGCAATTCGATAATTGCATCGCGTTCTTTGACCATGTTGGCCAATTCATCAAAATTCTCATTTTTCACTTCATTAAGGATGAAATTAAAGAATGAATCGAGCCGCGTAACCAGCGCTTTCATATTTTCGATTTGCTCCGGGATAAACGGTTTATGATTGTTCTCCACGTGCTTGATCATCGGTTCGAGCATAAAATGAACGGCATGAGCCATTTCCCGCTGATGTTCAATCATCTGTACATAAAAATGACTGGTGTCGAGCGATCCGCCTGCCAATGACGAAATCGTTTTATAAACTTTGTCTTTATTGCGTTTAGCCTTTTTCGAGAAGGCAGAACAGTCTTCCTGCGCCTTCCGCAAACCGGCTCTGTCTTCTTTCAGGAAACTTTCTATTCCGACTGTCAGAATCTGGTCGCTTGATGCAATGGCTTTTAGTACTTGTTTTGAACTTTTTTCAATAATCTCTTCATTGGCATCAGCACTACTGATATCTTCTTCATCTTCAGCTGCCTTTTTTTGTTCTCGTTTTTTAAAGAATATCTGTGTGCGAATAACCATAAAAATGGCAACGGCGATAAAAATAAAGATCATAAAATTACCGCTCACTGAGATTAACAATGCAATAATTCCTGAAACGGTAAATGCGATCAGTGCAGTTAAAAACCAACCGCCAATCACCGAAAATACACCGGAAATACGGTAAACGGCAGATTCGCGGTCCCAGGCACCATCGGCCAGCGAGGTACCCATAGCCACCATAAAAGTTACGTATGTGGTAGAAAGCGGGAGTTTCAGCGAAGTCCCCAGTGCAATAAGAATACTGGCTACCACCAGGTTTACGGCAGCCCTTACTTTATCAAATGCCGGTGCATCGTTGTCGTCGGCATTGTTATAGGAAAAAGGTTCGAACCTCGATTTTAATTTTGCAGACAAGGCAGAAGGAACCATCTTCGAAAACGCAGCATTAAAACTGGTACTGGAACGAACAAGAAACCTGGCAGCCATTGATGACTCAAAACGTTCTTCTCCTTCATTCTGGCGAGATAAGTCAACCGTGGTAGCAACTACCGAGCGGGCTTTCCTGGAAAGGATTAAGGTACTGATCATTATCAGGCCTGCAATTACCAGCATGTAACTGGGTGTACCTACTTTGCCGGCAAGCATTCCCATGCTAAAAGAATCGGGTTGCAATGCACCGGCAGCTACCCAGGCTTTAAACGAATTGTATCCCGCAAGCGGAACTCCGATAAAGTTTACCAGGTCGTTTCCGGCAAATGCCATGGCCAGGGCAAATGTTCCAACCAGAACCACCATTTTTAGAATCTTCACTTTAAATATCCAGCGAAGCAGCTGCATGATTACTGTCCAGAAAATAAGGCTGTAAACCAAGATCAGAAAGGTATGTGCTGAAACCCATTCGGTGACGGTAATTCCACTGTCCAGTTGAATATCGGCATAAGATGAACCATGGATTCCTTTAATCAGCATAAAATAGGTGATCATGGTAATGGCAAGTCCGCCAAAAATTGCCCCGGCGTATTTCATTGGTTCCCGGTAGCGAAAGGAAAATACCAAACGTGAAAGATACTGGACAATTGCCCCCACCGAGAAAGCAATAAACACCGAAACAAGTATCCCAAAAATAATTGCCAGTGCTTTGCTGGAGTTAATGTACTGGGCCAGCTCCATCACAATTGAGCCTCCGGCCGATTTGATTTTTACCGCCGAAACTGCAACTGCCGATCCCAAAAGCTCGAATACAATCGAAACCGTTGTGGAGGTTGGCATCCCGAAGGTATTAAACATATCGAGCAGGATAACATCTGTGATCATTACGGCCAGAAATATCACCATGATCTCAGAAAAATAGAACATCTCAGGATGAAAGATTCCTTTTCGGGCAACCTCCATCATACCATTGGAGAAGGTGGCGCCAATAAGTACCCCCAAACTGGCCATTAAGAAAATAACCCATTTGGGAGCTGCTTTTGAGCCTACCGCAGAGTTTAGAAAGTTAACGGCGTCGTTACTAACACCTACGATCAAATCGGAAATGGCAAGTGCAAACAGAATGATTACCAGAACCAGATAAAATTTTTCCATTATTCAGTATTTAATGACGGATTTAATTTGCTGTGAAGTAATTACTTAGTTAATTCAAACCAATGTCTTTTTTTTTGACGCAACAAAAGTGAAGGATTGGGATTACAATTCGATTACACTTTTATTACATTTCTGTTACTTTATTTTGGTTGAATGCATTTAATTCGCTGAAAGAGAGAATTGTAGGCATCCGAAAAAATTTCGAATAAATGTAATAAAAAAGCCGGAATTTAACATCCGGCCCTTTTGAAAAATACATTTATATCCTATTTGATCTGTCGGGTGAATTTAATAAAGTCACGTTGGGCTTTCACCAGATTTACAGTGTGTAGCAGCAATTGCTCGGTTTCCGAAATCATTTTAAAGAATAACTGCGAATTACGGATATTCACCAGTTTGTTTTTGATACGCTTGATCTGGGTCTTCTCAATTTTGTTTAACTGGTCAAGAATTAAGTCCCGCTCTTTAATCAGGTTGTTCAGATCGTCAAAATTTTCATCGCGTACCATGTGCAGTACATAGTTAAAGAAGGAGTCAATCTGGCCTGCCAACTCTGTTATCTGGGTTACTTGTTCCTCAATAAATGGTTTATGGTTGTTCTGTACGTGTTTCACCATTGGTTCGAGCATAAAATGAACTGCATGGGCCATTTCGCGCTGGTGCTCGATCATCTGTACATAGAAATGACTTGTTTCGAGTGTGCCACCGGTAATTTTATTAATGGTTGTATAAACTTTGTCTTTGTTTCGTTTCGCCTTTTTCGAGAATGTTTCGCACGCTTCCTGGGTTTTCCGGAGTGTGGGCAGGTCTTCGCGGAGGAAACCATCCATTCCCATAGTCAGAATCTGGTTGCTGGCCACAATTGCTTTTACAACCTGTTTCGAGCTTTTTTCAATAATTTGCTCATTGGCATCTTCATCCACAATGTCTTCTTCTTCGTCGGCAGCTAAACGTTGTGCACGTTTATTAAAGAACAACTGTGTACGGACCACCATAAATATGGCAACGGCAACAAATACAAAAATCATAAAGGTTCCGCTAACCGATATTAGCAGGGCTACGAAAGCCGACAAGGTAAAAGCAATGATGGCAGTCATAAACCAGCCGCCAATTACCGAAAACACACCGGAAATACGGTACACAGCGGTTTCACGGTCCCAGGCTCCGTCGGACAGCGAGGTGCCCATTGCTACCATAAAAGTTACGTAAGTGGTTGACAAGGGTAGTTTTAATGATGTCCCGATTGCAATAAGAATACTGGCAACTACCAGGTTTACTGCCGCCCGTACTTTGTCAAAGGCTGGTGCATCCGGATCGTCTTCAGAAAAATATGAGTAGGGTTCGAAACGCGAATGAACCGCATTTGTTACCCCTGCCGGAATCACTTTTAGAAGGTTTTTATTAAACCGGGTAGAAGAACGAACCAGGAAACGGGCCGCCATCGATGAGTCAAAACGCTCTGATTCTCCTTCGTTTTGCCGCGATAAATCAACTGTGGTAGCCACAACCGAACGCGCTTTTTTAGAAAGAATGAGCGTAAGGATCATGATAAAGCCGGCAATAAGCAGCATATAGGTTGGCGTACCTACTTTCCCGGCCAGCATCTCCATCCCAAAACTGTCGGGTGCTGTGGCCCCCGATGCTACCCAGGCTTTAAACGAGTTAAACCCGGCCAGCGGAACACCGATAAAATTCACCAGGTCGTTGCCGGCAAATGCCATTGCCAGGGCAAAGGTTCCAACCAAAACAACCAGTTTCAGAATCTTGATCTTAAAAATCCACCGCAGTAATTGCAGGAAAATGGTCCAGAAAACAAATCCGTAAATCATTATCTGGAAAGTGTTGTTTTTTAACCATACCTGGAGTGTGAGGCCCGAGTCCAGTTCCAGGTCGGCAAACGAAGAGCCTTTCAACCCTTTTATCAGCATAAAATAAGTGATGGCAGTAATGGCCAGTCCACCAAAAATGGCTCCCATGTATTTCATGGTTTGCCGGTATTTAAACGAAAAAATTAAGCGCGAAATATACTGGACAATGGCCCCCACGGTAAAGGCGATAAAGACCGAAACCAGTATCCCGGAAATAATGGCCAGCGCCTTTCCCGAATTAATGTACTGCGATAATTCCATCATAACAGAACCACCGGCAGCTTTAATTTTTACAGCAGAAACTGCAACGGCAGAGCCCAGCAATTCAAAAACAATAGACACCGTGGTTGAAGTGGGCATCCCAAAGGTGTTGAACAAATCGAGCAGGATTACGTCCGTTATCATTACAGCCAGAAAAATGACCATGATCTCGGAAAATACAAACATTTCGGGATGAAAGATTCCCTTACGTGCCACTTCCATCATTCCGTTTGAAAAGGTGGCTCCCACCAATACTCCCAAACTGGCCATTAAAAAAATAACCCACTTGGGGGCGGCTTTTGAGCCAATGGCTGAATTCAGAAAGTTAACAGCATCGTTACTCACCCCAACAATCAAATCAGAAATTGCCAAAGCGAATAACACAATTACCAGTACCAAGTAAAATTTTTCCATTCTTTTTTATTTAATCACGGCTTTTCCAGCTTTTGTTTATAGATATATCCGGCTTCTGAACTCATAATCAATCATTCAAAAATGTAAATCCTGGCGGCAAACAATTTTGCCTCCTCTCCTTTTTTCAGTTATCTGAAAAACCACCAAAAACAACAGCGATAAAATGCGGAATGTGCCGTTATTAAATATCGATCCAGGGTTTTGATATCGGTTTTTTACTGCCATAAAATATTTCTGTAGCAATAACGATGATTTAAATTTAGTGACTTCCGTAATGATTCAAAATTTCTCCGGCGAATAATTAAAGTAATTTCCGGAAAAATAATTCTCTGGTCAAAAAAATCGGTTGTCTGTTTTTTTCTTTTCCCCGGAAATACGGTTGAGACTCGTGATTCGCATTACAACTAAAATTACGGGAATCGTTAAAATCTCCGTTTTTACATTTCCGATTGGGGCGGCAAATATAAAAAGTCAAATATGATGAAGCTGAAACTTTATATTAAAAAAATTGAATTAGGCATTTTGTCAATAACTAAAAAATCAGTAAATTGGGGGAATCTAACAATAATAATATGGAGCAACAATTTAAAAGCCTAACGATTTTTGATTTTCAGGCCAGGTTTC
>JBKEDN010000325.1:0-3651 GCA_047975435.1 Draconibacterium sp.
ACGCGGTATAGTTAATAAGGGTTTCAGTGGTTTTAGGGGCGTAGTAACCCACATCAACTTCACCTGTAACCTGACAGGGAAGCAGCCCGCAATCCCTTACTAACCATATCGCCAACCGTTGTGCCGCATACTGAGAAAATACTGCAACTATGGAAACGAATGATAAATTAAGAGAACAGATTTTTGATATAATAAAAAATCAACTCAGGGATAACGACCCTCCTGAGACGAAAGTAACTTTTGATAGATTGCGAAAACAAGGATTTGATGATTTCCAAACCAGACAATTAATAGGACAATGTTTGGCTGTCGAACTATTTGACGTTATGAAATTTGGGAAACCATACGATAACGAGCGATATATTAAAAACTTAAAAGCATTACCAAAAGAACCTTTTGATTAGAATAACCATTTACAAATGTTTGACAAACTAAATTATAAAGAATCAATATTCTCAAATAAACTGATTTTTAAGAAAAGTTGGTTTTCTCGTCTGACAGATAATATTGTGTGGATTACCATGATAATTGCATTCCCAGTGATGAGTCTTTCAATGTTATACGGGAGTATAAAATTTAACTGGCTTCAAGATGATTTACTACCTGTGTTGATTTCTCAATTAGTTGCATTTGGGATTAGCTCTTTTTTAATTATGAGATTATCAACAATGGATAAACTAATGGTAGCAAAGGGAAACATTGATAAGAATAGAAACTGGATTCAGGAGATTTGTAAAGACCTTGATTATGGAGTAGTGACTGATAACAAAAACTTTTTAGTTGCTGTTTTAAAACCTGGACTTTTTGCATGGCACAGATATATATATGTGATTTATAATAAGGATAAAGTTCTACTAAATTGCATAACTTATGGACTTCATGGATTAAAATCTCCATTCCACCGAATGATTGATAAACGTATTGTAAATAAAGTAATAACTGAATTTGAAAATAAAGTACGACGGCACAACAATGTGTATAGTGCATAAGGGTTTCAGAGGTTTTCGAGCGGTATCTCCCGCATTAATTTTGGGTGGTAACTTGATAGGTTTGAAGCCCGCAATCCCTTACGACACCATACACTTACCGTTGTAGGGCATTTAAAAAAAATGAAACTGACGATAAAACTCATATTTGGATTACTTCTCATTATTTCTTGCTCGACAAAGAATAAGGAAAATAAAAAGGAACTATTGCTCCAAGCCGATAGAGAAGCCCCATTAGGATGGATTTATTTGAGAATCTATCAAGACAGCACGTTTGAGTTTGAATCTCGTGGTTTGCGGACTTCGACAATCTATAAAGGCAAAGCAGTAATTGACAAGTACCAAATTCAATTTAACTACACTGACTCAATTCCTAAAGCAGGAAGTCTAGCGATCTACGACAAAAACATAGTTTACTACACCAATGGTTCATATCCTGAACGAGTTGGAGTAACACTAACAAAACTCGACTCAAGTGTGTACGATAAATTTTCAATTCCCGAAATCAGACAAGTATTTCAACAAGCAATTGACCTATCAGAACTACAGGAATATTTTCATGTTGACACTGATTCAAGTAGAAAGCCATTGAAAATCCTAGAATTTGGGCAGATAAATAGAACGACTCTAATGGATGTCCAGAAATTTGGTGAATCAGTTTCTGTTATTACTAAACTCGAAGCCGACAGTTTAGTAGTAAAGGATTACTTAGGTGTAGGCGATTGGACTAAGGTAAATGATAAACTGCGATTGCAATTGTATTATCCCGTAGAAGGAATTACTATAAATTATATGTTTAAAAAGGACTCAAATAAATGGGTGCTGATTGACAATAAAATAATGGAAGAATAAAAAAAACGCCCTACAACAACGCATATAGCTTATGGCGGGTGAACAGCTGCCAGCAAGGTTTTCGCTCCGTAAGTAGCTTTCGTTTCGGTGGAAAGGAAAGTGCTTCGAAACCGCCACAAGCCATATGCAAACCGTTGTGTTTAATTGTAACAAGACAGCGCATAGAAACGTCACATAGTTAAATTGGTTTAATATCATAAAAATGAAAAAAACAATCTTACCCATTCTGTTTAGTATTTTAACTATAAATTGTTTAATTGCACAACCGTTAATTGGACCCGAAGAGCTGAAAAGTGATATTGATTTTTTAATATCAAAATATGAAAAAATACATCCAAACCTCTATGCATACACAGACAGTGCCACCTTTAAGAAAAAAATCAGATTTCTAGAAAATGGATTGACTGATTCAATTACCTCACTCGACTTTTGGTTGAAATTAACCCCAATCGTTAATTGTCTCAAAGATGGTCATACATCTATTTCTCCAAATTATAATGATGTTGGATTATATACGGAAACCTTTAAATCAAAATATAAATATCTGCCATTCTCTGTATATATTATTGATTCAGTAATATACTTAGAAGAAATCTATGGACACCAAAAAAAAGTAATACCTTCTGGTTCTGTTATTGAGTCTATTAACGGATATTCAAGCCATAATATATTGAAAGCACTTATCGGATATAAATCAGGAGAAAGGTTGGAATATAGGCTTAAAAATGTTCAGAAAACATTCATGTGGGATTATACAATGGTATTTCCTGCAACTGAGTATGAAATAGAATACTACGATGGTAACAATATACAGAAACATGTATTATTCGGAATATCTGATGAAGAAACAAATGTATACAGCTCTAAAGCCTTTCCAGAAATTCCTGATTATATTTTTAGAATAACTGAAAATAATATAGGTTACATAGAATATAATGAATGTCAAAACCTTGATAAGTTTAAGATTTTCTTAGATAGCAGCTTTTCAATTATACGTCAGAATAATGTTGAAAAATTAATTATTGACATTAGAAGAAACGGGGGCGGAGACAGTAAATTAAATGATTTGCTATTTACTTACCTGTATAACAAACCTTTTCATTCATATGGAAAAATTGAGGCAGTAATAACAGATGAAATAAAAAAGCCATTTGGCTATACTCAATTTAAAAATGACACAATTATTGAATTGGATACTTATGAAAATAACAAACATACTAATAATTTATTTTTTTTAGGTAAAGTTTATTTATTAACCTCAACGTTTACTTTTTCAAGTGGGGCAGATTGTGCGATGTTATTTAAGGACTATAATGTTGGAACAATAATTGGTCAAGAAACTGGAGGACTTCCAACAAGTTATGGAGATACATACAAATTTAAACTACCTAATTCTGGATTGAATGCCAGGGTATCGTGGAAATTCTTTCTAAGACCCAGCGGTGAAAATGATGGCAGGGGAGTGATTCCGGATATACCAATTGAATATTCGATTAATGATTTAATAACAGGTAAAGATTTAGAAATGGATAATGTACTTAAACTAATAAATGCAGAATAAACAACTAAACACAACAATGTACATATTGCAGGGCGGGGTTTGGTGGTACGCCAACTACGGATTCCCGTTTCGCAGTTCCGTGGCCTTCGGACAGGAACGCTCTCCGAAATCCGCCCCGACAACATGTACCAACCGTTAGGTGGCATTAGAGAACAGCCTGCAAGTTCACAAAATACAGACAATTTAACAGATAAAACAATGAATAGAGTTTGGACAATTTTACTAATTGCATTTGGATTTTTGATAACTGGA
>JBKEDN010000337.1:0-11695 GCA_047975435.1 Draconibacterium sp.
CTGGAAACCTGGCCTGAAAATCAAAAATCGTTAGGCTTTTAAATTGTTGCTCCATATTATTATTGTTAGATTCCCCCAATTTACTGATTTTTTAGTTATTGACAAAATGCCTAATTCAAAATCATTAACAAATGAAAAAGAAATATACAATAATATTAGCTTTTCTATATGTGGTAGTGCTATTCGCTCCGAATATAACATTTGCGCAGGCGGAGAAGCTGGTAACCATTGAGTCAGTTGTTAACGACGAAAATGGAAATCCTGTTGAAAATGCACAGGTATTTTGTGGCATAGCTTATACCAAAACCGATGCTGAAGGGAGATTTAGTTTTAAAGTGGAACCGGGTACGAGTATCGTAATTGAAGCAGACGGATTTGAAAAAAGTATCCATACCCAGGGAGAGGTCAATCACCTGATAAGTATCAAACTAAAAAGCACTCCTTTTTTGTATGGCGAAAAAGATAAAACAGATGTTGCCTTTGGAAGAATAGCTAAAGGAGATGTTGTTGGAGCCGTTAGCTCTCTTAATGCGACTGAAATTGATGCCATCGATAACACCATTTGGGCAAGCGACGTATTGACAGGCCGCACCTTAGGATTGCTGGGAAGCAACAGTATTAGAGGAATCGGTATCAATATTAATGTTGCATCAGAAACCGGAAGTGGCCTGGAATCAGGAAATGCACTGTTTATTGTTGACGGGCTCCCCCGGGAAATCGAATCGCTCAGATTATCCGAAATCGAATCTATTTCGGTATTAAAAGATGCAAATGCCGCAGTTTTGTACGGTACAGCTGCCGTAAACGGTGTTATTTTAATTACCACCAAACGGGGAGAACCGTATAAAAAGAAAATGGATTTCTCGGTTAATTATGGAATTTCTACTCCCCGGGAGACACCAGACTACCTGAATTCAGCAGATTACATGACCTATTTTAACAAAGCAAGAGAGAGCGACGGGCTTAATCCTTTGTACGATGATGAAACAATTGAAAATTATCGCAATGGTAATATGTATCGCTATACTGATGTAGATTATTACTCCAGTGAGTACTTAAAAGATTTCAAAACCTATTTTGATCTGAACGGAGCTTTTTCAGGAGGAAACGAAAATGCAAGTTACTATACAAATTTAGGTTGGTACTCGGCAGGTGGAATCTTGGACTTTGGTGAAGGCGCCAATGCCCGGAATAACATAATGAATGTAAGAGGAAATGTTGACCTGAAGATTAACGATTGGATTAAAACATCAGTCGATGGTTCATCATTGTTTGGAAACAACAAAGGCCAAAGAGGAAGTTTCTGGGGAAATGCAAGTTCAATACGGCCGTTTGAATTCACACCGCTGATTCCTTTCGACCTTATCGACCCGGAGAATTCGCTGTTGAAAGCCCGGAAAAATGACGTGGATGGAAAATATCTTCTGGGAGGTAATTCAAACTACCTGACCAATTCAATTGCCGACAGTTATGCAGCAGGCGTTGTTGAAGCAATCTATCGTAAATTTTCATTCAACAACCGAATTGATTTTGATTTGAATAAAATAACCCAGGGCTTATCTTTCCATACCAATATCAGTTTCGATTATTTTACAAGTTATAATCAAACAATTGCCAATCAATATTCGGTTTACGAAGCAGTTTGGGCTGAGGATGATGACATTATAGTTGATTTGGTTCAGCACGGAACCGATACCCGTCCCGGGACTCAGGTGGTTGGAAATACCTATTTTCAACGGCGTTTTGGCTTTTACGGACAGTTTAGCTACGACCGTATTTTTGATGATGTACACCATGTTACAGGTTCGCTGCTCGGGTATGGAAGCAATTTCAAAGAAGAAGGAAGTTTTCAGGGGGTAAAAAGCTCACATCTGGGCTTGCAACTTACCTATTCTTACGACAGGAAGTACCTGGTTGATTTTAGCAGTGCTTATGTAAACTCGGTAAAACTTCCCGAAGGAAACAGAGGTGGTTTCTCTCCTTCCCTGGGGCTCGCATGGGTTTTAAGCAACGAAGATTTTTTGGCTTCGGCTGATAATATCGACTATTTAAAACTTCGCCTTTCCGGAGGAATCATAAACTCAGACATCCCAATTGGCGGTTTCTTTTATTACGATAACAGATACGGTGGCTCTGGCAGCTACAACTGGTACGAAGGTACACGCAGCCGCTCCGGGGTAGCTTCAAGCTGGAGTAGTAATCCTGAATTGGGATACGCAAAACGCAATGAGATTAACTTTGGTATGGAAGGATTGTTCTTCAACAAAGTATTAGGGGCAGAAGTGAATTTGTTCTATGATGTGTATAACGACCTGGTAACAAGGCCTAATACGGCATATCCAAGCTTTTATACCAACTTTATTCCTTACGAGAACTTTAATGCCAACCAATACAAGGGAATTGAATTTGGGCTAAGTTTCGACAAGTCGGTTGGCGACTGGAACTTTTATTTGGCAGCAAATGCACTGTATGTGACATCTGAACAAACAAAAGTAGATGAAGTATATGATAATGATTATCAATACAGAAAAGGTAATCCGGTAGATGCAACTTTTGGGTTGGAAGCACTTGGTTTTTTTGAAGATCAGACAGATATCGACAACAGCCCTTACCAAACGTTTGGAGCTGTAAAACCTGGTGACCTGAAATACAAAGATCAAAATGGCGATAATATTATTGATGGAAACGACGAAGTTTATCTGCGCCGTTGGCAGGCTCCCTTTTCCGGAGGATTACAAATGAAAATTGCTTACAAAGCACTTACATTTTTTGTTTTGGGAGAAGGCCGCTCAGGATCCGAAACTTTCAAAGAAGGAAGTTATTACTGGATTGACGGAAACGATAAATACTCAGAAGTTGTTTTGGATGCATGGACACCCGAAACAAAAAACACTGCGAAATATCCGAGAATCAGCTCTCAGTCGAACAGTAATAATTTACGCCGGTCAAGTTTTTGGTTGTACAACAACGATTATTTCCAGATTCGGAAAATTCAACTTACTTACAATTTTCCCGCATCTGTTTCAAGATCATTGTTGATGAAAGATCTCAATATTTTTGTAAATGGATCTAATGTTATCCAGTTTGCAAAAAACAAAGAAATCAGGGAACGCCGTGTTGGCGGAGAACCATACTACCGTACTTTTTCGATAGGTGTAAAAGCTAACTTTTAATTCACTTTAAGAATAATATTATGAGACGATATAAAATATTTTTATTTTCACTAATAGTTCCAGTGATGCTCGTTTCCTGCGACTTATTAGAACCTGCTGATGATAATCATAGTACTATTGAACGCGTTTATGAGGATCCTTCATTTGGTGAGGGACTGCTCATAAAAGCCTATACCTATATTCCAACAAATGATTACAGATACGACGAGGTGGCAACAGACGATGCTGTTTCCAACGACCGGCAAAATTCTTACATGAGAATTGCAACCGGAGAATGGTCGGCACTGTATAATCCACAGAGTCTTTGGAATAACTGTAACCAGGGAATTTTATATGCAAATAAATTTTTGGATGTTGTTGATTCTATTCCATGGAAGTGGACGGATGATGATCTGAATGCATTGTATGTAAGGAGATTAACAGGCGAATCGTATGCACTGCGCGGACTGTTTAAGTATTTCCTTTTACGCAATCATGGCGGATACGCATCTGGTGGAGAACTGTTGGAAACACCAATCTATGACAAATTTTTGGAGACCATGGAAGATTTTTCTACTCCAAGAGCAAGTTTCTCCGATTTTGTAAGCAGCGTTAACGCCGATCTTGATAAAGCGCTGACCTATCTTCCTTTGGATTATGGCAATTTGGGCAGTACAGATGATCTTCCTTCCGGATTTGGAGGAATATCAGATATATCTTCCTATAACACTGTTTTTGGAGATGTAACACAACAACGCATTAGTGGCAGGCATGTAAAAGCAATGAAAGCCAGGCTTGCACTTTTGGCTGCCAGCCCTGCATTTAATGCAAACAATACCGGTTCGTTGTGGGAAACTGCTGCTGATTTAAATGCCGATTTACTGGATGATATTGGCGGCCTGGCCGGCCTGGATCCAAACGGGCATATCTTTTTCCTGAAAGCACAAGTTGATGATGCTGATATCACAACCGGAAATAAGAAGGATATTGCTGAAATTCTCTGGAGAAGACCGATTTATTCCAACAGAACCAGAGAAGCTGATAATTTCCCTCCATCGTTATACGGAAATGGAGAAATCAATCCCACACAAAATCTGGTGGATGCTTTTCCAATGGAAAACGGATATCCTATTGCCGATGCAAATTCAGGTTACGACCCGGAAAACCCTTACTCAGGAAGAGATCCTCGTTTAAGCTTGTACATTGTGTATAATGGAAGTAAAGTAAAAAATACCACCATTAATACGGGTGTTGGAACCGGCGACGATGGTTTGGATGCCATCCAGAATTCAACACGTACCGGATATTATCTGAGAAAGCTTTTAAGAGAAGACGTCAACCTGAATCCGTCATCTACCAGCGACCAAAAGCATTTTAATACACACATTCGTTACACCGAATTGTTTTTAAATTATGCTGAAGCTGCGAATGAAGCCTGGGGCCCTAATGGAACCGGAGGACACGGGTATTCGGCCAAAGATGTTATTGCTGCGATACGTCAGCGTGCCGGAATCACACAGCCCGATGAATATCTGAACTCTATTTCGGATAAAGATCAAATGCGTACACTTATCCGTAACGAACGAAGGCTTGAACTCTGTTTCGAGAGTTTCCGTTTCTGGGATTTGCGCCGTTGGAAAGCAAACCTGACTGAAGCGGCAAAAGGTGTTCGAATCGAAAATGGTACTTTTAACTATTTTACCGTTGAAGAACGTGCTTACGATAACTCATATATGCATTACGGACCTATTCCTGATAAGGAAATTGTTAAATTTAATCTGATCCAGAACGATGGATGGAATTAATATTTTTAATAAGAAAAATTCAGAAAAATGAAAAAAATACTTTTAATACTGCTTATATTTTCGGGGTTTACAGCGTGTCATAACTTTGATGTTGACCACCCTGATTTTGAATATACGTCTGGTTATTTCCCTTATCAATTCCCGGTAAGAACACTCGTTTTGGGCGATTATATTTACGATAACGCAAATGACAATGCCCACAAGTTTGTTATTTCTGTGGCAATGGGGGGAGTGTATGAAAACAGTACTGACAGAGCATTTGATATTGAAGTAGATGAAACATTATGCAACGATGTGTTATTTAGTGCCGATGGCGACACCATACACATGATGCCAAGCAACTACTTTACATTAAGCTCTAACAGTCAGATTGTTATTCCGGCCGGCAAAATGAACGGCGGAATAGAAGTGCAGTTAACTGATGCTTTCTTTAACGATCCTTTGGCAATAAAGCTGGGTTATGTTGTTCCTGTACGGCTAAAAGGATCAGCGGACGTTGATACCATTTTGTCAGGGAGTTCCACAAATCCAAATGCCGATGTTCGTGTTTCGTCGCAGTGGGCCGTGGCTCCTAAAAACTTTACAATGTTTGCCGTAAAATATATAAATGAGTACCACGGTACCTATTTTCATTATGGCGCAAGTAAAGTGAAAGACAGCGGAGGAAGCGAAATTGAATCAAAAACCTACAGCGAAAAGTATGTTGAGAGCAATCCAACCTCTAATTTGGTTACAACAGGAAGAAATCAGGTTTCGTTGACTACAAACTTTAATTCGGATGTTATGACAGGTGAAGTTACCCTGTTGCTAAATTTCTCCGGAGATAAATGTACGGTCTCCAGTGCTGCAGGTTCTGCCTATACGGTTAGCGGAACCGGGGAATTTAAATCAAAGGCTTATTCGTGGGGCAATAAAGACCGCGATGGTATTGTTTTGAATTTTACCGTTTCAGATGGAGAACAGACTTACGAAGCAAGCGATGTTCTTGTTGCCAGAGACCGGGGCGTAGTGATGGAAATCTATAGTCCGGAAGTTTTTTAATCAATAAATTCTAAAGAATAATTTAAGCTGTCATCCGTCAATTGGCGGATGACGGCTTTGTTTTCATCCTGATAATCTACAGTTTTATTGAATATGCCTTTCGTAAAAAATTGTATCAGACTATTTTGCATCAGAACAACCCTAATTCTGATTACAATAGTTCTGTTCCTTTTTTCAAAGAACGTTTATTCGGAAACTGTTTTTCAGGTGGAAAAAGATACCGGAAATTTTGCCACAGAAACAAGCTTACTTTTATCGCGGCTTGAGCCGGGAACAGAAGGACTGGAGAAGGTGTTTCAAAACAAAAATTTTCCGGTAAAAGCAGCAGAAGAATTGCTCCGTTATTTCAGAAACAGAAAAAATGTAACTCATTTGGTGGAGCGGTTCTCGCTTAAAAATTCAACCGGGGATTATGCAGGGAAAAATGATTTTCGAGTTGCAAACGACGCACTAAAGCATGTTTTCATCAGTCAGTCGGCTTACCCGCCTTCGTTTTGTGGCGATGATATTAACTGGAATTCGCGGCCTGTTCCGGACAACGAGTGGCTGTGGCAGCTGCATCGCATGTATTTCTGGAATTCGATGGCGCGTGTTTACATGCAAACCGGCAATGAAGAATATGCCAGAGAGTGGGGAGCTCAATTACTTGACTGGATAAAGAAGAACCCAAACGATGAAGCGCATAAATATGCCTGGCGGTCGATTGAGGCCGGAATACGTGGCCACAGTTGGACAGATCTATTTCAATATTTTTTAGACTCACCATCGTTTACACCCGAAATACTTGTTGCCTTGTTAAACAGCTTTTATGACCATGCTGAATACTTAATGACCACGTATCGCTCAAAAAGCAACTGGAGTTTAATGGAAGCGGAAGGATTGGCTTTTATCTCGATTACCTTTCCCGAATTTAAAGAAGCCGGGAAGTGGAGGACAGAAGCAATCAGAAGGTTAAATAACGAAATTAACCTGCAGGTTTATCCTGATGGGCACCAAAGGGAGTTGGCGATTGGTTATCACCTTGGGAGCATACAATGGTTTTTGCGAACGTATAAATTGGCACAATTAAATAACCTGGAGCACGCATTTCCCGAATCGTATTTTAAAACGATTGAGCTTATGTGTGAGGTACCGATGAAACTTGGTTTACCCGATGGTACCAACGCACAATTTGGTGATGCATGGGTAGGAAAACCCGGTCAACACAAACACAAATATCAGGAATGGGCGAAAATGTTCTCCCGCAATGATTTTTTGTTTTTATCTACCGAAGGGAAACAGGGAAGTAAACCCGATTCAACAGCTTATGCATTGCCATACAGCGGATTGTATTCGATGCGCAGTGGCTGGGATAAAAATGCCATTTGTTTGGTTTTGAAATGTGGCCCCAACGGTGGCGGACATTGTCAGCCCGATAACGGAACATTTACCTTATATGCAGGTGGCCGGACATTAATGCCCGATGCCGGATCGTACATTTATAGTGGTGACGCTGAAAATAGAGCCTGGTTCAGACAAACCAAAGTACATCAAACACTAACGCTAAATGGAGAAAACAGTAAGTATGAACCAAAGCTTTTACTGTGGAAACCTGATGATGAACTGGATATATTGGTGGTTGAAAATCAGAGTTATGAGAATTTGGCTCACCGGCGATCGGTATTTTTTGTCGATAAACGGTATTTTGTAATTGTAGATCAGGCTTTTGGTAGTGCTGGAGGCGAAGTGGAAATTCATTTTCAACTGGCGCCCGAAAAAGAAGATGCAACTTTTAATTACATTAATCATTCTGTTCACTCCAATTTTAGCGAAGGTTGGAATATTTGGGTACAATCAATGATGCAGCCAGGTATGGAGCTAAAGGAAGAATTGGGACAGGTTTCTTTTGAATATACCAAAAAAGAACCCAGGCCGGCTTTTGCATATAACGTTAAAAAGAACCCAGAGAATACCGAAGTAAGATTTGTAACAGTGGTTGCTCCTTATTTCGGAGAAGTGCCTCATATTCAGGTTGAAGTAATGAATGCGGATTTACTAAACCAAAAAGAATTATTCCTGAAAACAATTGAAAATGAAGAAACAAAGAAAATAGGCTACAATCTGTAAAAGCTTGTTAGCAGACCAACTTTAACTTTAATAAAACCAACTAAAATGAAAGCAAAATTAATTTCATCTTTCCAATTGTTATATGTGATTTTAATGGTTGTTTTATTTGTGCCGGCTTTAGCTGGTAATTCCAGTAAACAACCTGAAAACGAGGATATTCCAAAACTCCAAAATCCGTTCACCGTTCAGTATCTGAAGAAAAATCTTCGAAAATCACAGCCTCGCCTGGTTTTAAACCCTCAAATAAAAAACAAGCTTAAAGTAGAATTAAAGAACAACGAGGTTGTACAAAATATGTACAAAGCCATTCAGTTAAATGCAGAGGGCATTTATACCAAGCCATTGCTGGATAGGGTTTTAATTGGGCGCCGTTTGTTGTCAACTTCGCGCGAAATGTTGTGGCGGGTAAATATGCTCGGCATGGTGTATCAAATAGATGGGGACAAAAAGGCATTGAACCGCTTGAATGACGAAGTGCTGGCCGTTTGTAATTTTTCCGACTGGAATCCGTCGCATTTTCTTGATGTTGCCGAAATGTCGATGGCTGTTGCTTTTGCCCTCGACTGGACAGAAGGGAAGCTCCCGAAAACAACCATTGAGCTTGCAAAAAAAGCACTGATAGAGAAGGGTATAAAGCCCGGCTGGCCCGAAAACGGGAAAGATCCCGGCTGGGCTTACGGCCATAACAACTGGAACCAGGTTTGCAACGGAGGTATGATAGCCGCTTCGATTGCTATTGCGGAGGAAGACCCGGAGCTGGCAACCAAAACAATCAGCCGCGCACTGGATGGCATGGTGCAGGCTTTAAAACAATATTCTCCCGATGGAGTATATCCCGAAGGCTCAACTTACTGGGGCTATGGTACCAGTTTTTCGGTGGTTACATCCGCTTTTTTAGAGAGTGCCTTCGGGACTGATTTCGGAATTGCTGATTACCCGGCATTTAAAGAGAGCGCTGTATTTCGGTATTTAATGAACGCGCCGTCGGGGTGGTATTACAATTTTGCTGATTGCGGCGATAAAAGAGGCGCTTCAGGAGATGTTATTCTGGCATGGTTTGCAACAAAAACCGGGAATGCAGAATTCTTTGAAAAAGACCGGTTTTTAATGCCGGCTGAAGAAATGGGAAAACTGTCGAGGCTTGGCGGGGCTGCTTTGGTGTGGATGGCACAATACAAAGAAAGTGAAGATGTAAAAATGCCAAACGCCTGGAAAGGAGACGGATCAAACCCGATTGTTGTTTTTAAGGGAGATGAGGATGATACGTATGATTATTACTTTGGAGGAAAGGGTGGCCGGGCAACAACCAGCCACGGAAATATGGATGCAGGCTCGTTTATTTTTGAATTGAATGGCGTGCGCTGGGTGATCGACCCGGGCAATCAGGCCTATCATGACCTGGAAAAAACCGGGTTTGACCTGTGGGGAAGTTGCCAGGATTGTGAGCGCTGGACATTACTTACAAAAAATAACTTTGGACACAGCACAATTACGGTGAACAATCAGTTGTTTGTCAACAACGGGCAGGCGACTTTGGTTGATTTCAAAGGCGGAGAAAATCCAAAAGCCACATTTGATTTAACGGCGGTGTATGGCGAAAATTTAAAAAAAGCAGTGCGCACTTTTGAAAAAGACAGTCCCGTTTCAATTGTTATCGATGATGAAATAGAAACTTCAGAATCCACTAAATTAATTACCTGGCAATTACTTACAACTGCCGATGTGGAAATAACACCGGGAGGAGCCTTGTTAAAGCAGGAGGGTAAAACGCTTAAAATTGAAAATCAAACGCATCCGGAGCTGACTTTTTCGGTTATTTCCCTGGATCCTTCGCCACTGGAACTCGACCGCCAGATAAAAGGATTAAAACGGATGGAACTTCGCATTCCGGCCTGGACCTGCAAAAACGGAAAAGATCATATACGGATCAGATTATCAGAAAAATAAAAGGATTGTTTTATGAAATACTTCTTACAAGCTTTTACGATAGTACTTCTGCAAGCCGTATTTTTCCAAAGCAAAGCGGCAGTTGCGGATATTGATGTTATAAAGGAACGTGTTTTGGCAGAGGCGATGCAACCGCTGCCGGGTGATCAGGTAATTGAGAAACTGCTGACTTCGCTTCAGCCTGACGGAACCTGGCCGGGGATTAATTATGCCGATGTTTCGCGCGAAGGATTTCAACACGCACGGCATTCAGCCAATATGGTTACCCTGGCAAGGGCATACGCAAATAAAGCATCAAAATATTATCAGAAAAAGGAGGTAAAACTTGCCATCGAAAAGGCTTTGAAAAATTGGGTTGATCACGATTATTTCTGCGATAACTGGTGGCACAACCAGATTGGGACCCCCAATAACCTGGTCACTTTAATGCTGCTTGTTGGCGATGAGCTTCCCAACGATTTGGTGGAAAAAGCACAACCGATTATCGGGCGCGCAAACCTTTCGGCCAGCGGAGCGCGCCCCAGTGGCGACCGCATAAAAATTGCAGGTATTCTGGCTAAAAACCTGCTGTTTCTGGGCGATAAAGAACAATTCGATGAGGTTATAAAGGTAATTGAAGGTGAAATAAAATTCAATACCGGCCAGCGCGGAATGCAACACGATTTCAGTTTTCATCATCGCCAGGACCGGGTTAACAATGCCCTTTCGTATGGTCGTGGTTATGCCAGTGCTTTTGCCGAGTGGGCATTCTATGTGTCGGGTACCAAATATGCTTTTGCTGAAGAAAAAATCGATCAGCTGGTGGATTACTTTCTCGATGGAATTTGCAAGCAGATGGTATATGGCAAATACGATGATCCGGGAACCCAAAACCGCGATGTTTCAAGGCCCGAAAGTGGCCGGCCTGCCGGAACAGCTATTCCGGAAAGATTACTGAAATCAACGGATTACCGGTCTCAGGAACTGGAAGAGATCATAAAAATCAGAAAAGGAGAAGCAGCGCCAACTTTGTCGTTTGATAAGTTTTTCTGGCAAACAGAACATTATGTGCATCAGCGGCTTAACTATTTTACGTCAATAAGAATGTTTTCAACCCGCAACCGAAATATGGAAGAACCTTATAACAGCGAGGGGCTTAAAAACCATCACAAAGCCGACGGGGCCAATTATATTTTAGTTACCGGGTTAGAATATTTGAATATTGCGCCGGTGTTCGACTGGCAGAAAATACCCGGTACTACCGTTTTGCAAAAAGCGGAATTACCACCTCCTGACGAAATTCAAAAAGACGGCCTTACCGATTTTGTAGGTGCAGTAACTGACGGGATGTATGGCGCTGTAGTTTTAGATTTTAAAAGTCCGCACGATCCGCTTTCAGCAAAAAAAGCCTGGTTTTTCTTTGATAAAGAATACGTTTGCCTGGGTGCTGCCATAAAAGCACAAAGCAATCTTTCGGTAGCTACCACGCTTAACCAGTGTTTGTTACATGGAGATGTGCTTGCGGAGTCAAACGGAAAAAAATCGATTGAATTAGGCATTTTGTCAATAACTAAAAAATCAGTAAATTGGGGGAATCTAACAATAATAATATGGAGCAACAATTTAAAAGCCTAACGATTTTTGATTTTCAGGCCAGGTTTCCAG
>JBKEDN010000338.1:0-5515 GCA_047975435.1 Draconibacterium sp.
CTGGAAACCTGGCCTGAAAATCAAAAATCGTTAGGCTTTTAAATTGTTGCTCCATATTATTATTGTTAGATTCCCCCAATTTACTGATTTTTTAGTTATTGACAAAATGCCTAATTCAAAACATAAAATTGAGATTAAACACCTATTAAATCCCAAGTCATACTTTAATATTGAATTTAGTATGAGAAAAGGTGATGGAACAAAGAATTCCGGGAGCACTGGGCAAACATATGCGGCAATAGCATTACTCTGCATTGCTCGTTTGTCACTTATAGAAAAAAAAGCTAAAGGGAAAAAAATAGTAAAAGGTTTAAGAATCATGCCTATTGATGAGACAGAGAATATTGGAAGTAATTTCAGTATGTTGGAAAGAATTGCTCAAGATAACGATTACCAGCTTGTAGTTATTTCTCGTCATCCACTAGATGATAACAGCAAGATGGGGCGCTATCAATACATGCTAAACGGGCAGGATAATGGAGGTAAAATTGGAACATTTGCTATTTTCGACGAAGGAGAAGAAGTTGTCGAATATATGGGGCTAAATTCAACAAAGATGGGAAATGAATAAACAACTAAACTGGCGAGTTATAAAGGCATTACATCAACTATACCACCTAAGGCAAACTCGTGCAAAAATACAAGAACATCCATACATAGATCACTTGTTTTCATATCCGGGTAAATGTTTGGAGTACGCGCAAAAAGGAGCAAAAAAGGTTATTATACCTACAAAAAAATTTGATGCAGAATATACAAAACAAGGAATCGAAAGCCTATACCATAATTACGAACAGTTTTTATCAGAAAACGAATTATTGAAAATTCAATCGAACTACTCTGAGTTTGAAATTAGAGCATTGATGTTAATGAAAAATTCAGAGTCAATTTTAAATGAGCTTAAAACTAAGATTGAGCAAGGAGAAGAAAGTCGAAAAGGTGTTTCCAACCTGTTTTTTAAATCCTCAAAATATATAAAAAAAGGGAGTGCTTTGGAAAGTGCTATACTAAAGGTTATTGGAGTGAAAGAGTTTACTCAAAGTGAGAATCAAGGATTTTATCATGTTCCCTGTCTAAATCCTAAATTTATTATCGTTTGTGAAAACATGTATTTTTTAACACTCAGCATAGCCAGGCAAAATAATGTAGAACTATGGTGTGCAGGAGGGAATAATACCAAACCGTTTAAAAATATATCTAAAATTGACCACCCAATCTATTATTTGTGTGATTGGGACTACGACGGACTAAAAATATATGAAAGCATTGCTAGTATCATAGGCTCAATTCTAAATAAAAAAACAGAGTTACAATTGATAACACCAAATGGGAAAACAGAAAGCATTATAAGTACATCTGATTATCATAGTAGTCTGTGGCAAAATCACCTTACTTTATCTGGTCTAAATCCTTCTATGTATTCTGATGAGCAAAAAGGCCTTATCAAAGGGCTAATAGAATCAAATGAATGGATAGAGGAAGAGGGAAATAATATACAAACACTAATTGAAGGTATTCAATTCAATTGAAGTATGAAAGTTACATCTCAAGCTTTCAATTTTTTGTTCTTATTTAGATACTCTATATCCTATAGGATTCCGTTCAACCTTATCGGGTACTTTCATTAATTCTGTCAGAGCCTGATAGATTTCCGAAAACTGAAGGTTAGTATTGACTTCCAATTGTTCAATTTTTTTCAAAAGCTCATCATATCCTAAAGCGAGTTGACGCATCAAAACAAATGCACGCATAATTGAAATATTAATTTCTATCGCCGATTGAGAGCGTAGTACGCTGGAAAGCATGGCAACGCCCTGCTCGGTAAATGCCAAAGGTAAGGCAGGGCTATATTTAACGGACTTTGGAAGCTTATCACAAATTGTGATAAGCTCTCTCCATTCATCCTTTGTAAGTTGAAACATAAAATCGACAGGAAACCGATTCAGATTACGTTTGACAGCTTGTTTTAAAGCCCTTGTCTCGACCTGGTACAATTCAGCAAGATCAAAATCCAGCATTACCCGATAACCCTTGATTTCAAAGATTTTGTTTTGAATAATTTGTAGTTCCATTTGCTCCATGTTTATAAAGAAAAAGCCGGGGCCATTCCCTGAAGTTTCTTCGAAAGTTCCTGCATATCATGACTTATCTTGTCATTCGTAATCCGTGCATAAATTTGAGTGGTTTTAATGCTGGTGTGCCCAAGCATCTTGCTCACCGTTTCCATTGGTACTCCTTTAGCCAACGTAACCGTCGTGGCAAAGGTGTGCCTAGCAACATGAGTAATCACCCCAAAAGTAGGTAAAAACAGGACACCGCAAGAAAAACGTAAACGGTTTATAATGAGCTAATTTTCTCTCTTTCGTGTGATTCCAGAAATTGAAAATCGGCAGAATATTGCAGTATTTCAGTTACCAAACTGTTAACCGGATAGTTACCGGAAGCCAAACAGGTAACCGAAAGCAAATTGCAGAAAATCCAACCGGTCTTTATTCTTTGAATCACAGTATTTTGCATGCCAAAGAGCGCTTGTGTAACGGGTAATTTTACCCATTAAAAATAAGCGTATGAGACAAGAAAAGTTCAAGGTGTTGCTCTACCTGAAAAAGAGTGGCCTGACCAAGTCGGGCAAAGCCCCCATCATGGGACGTATTACCGTTGGTAATTCCATGGCACAGTTCAGCAGTAAGTTATCCTGCACACCCGGTTTGTGGAATCCACGCGAGAGCCGTCTGGATGGCAAAAGCCACGAAGCAGTAGAAATCAATCAAGGCATTGAAAAGCTATTACTGGCTGTACATACTATATTTGATTCGCTTGTGGAACGTAAAAAGCCGTTTGATGCCACAGCGGTTAAAGATATGTACCAAGGGAGCCTCCATACACAAACTAGCCTGCTGGCACTGCTTGACCAATATATGGAAGGACTGAGAGGCCGTGTAGGGATAGACGTTGCCCCGACTACACTGGGAACCTACGTGTACACTCACCGCTCACTGGGTAAATTCATTAAAAAGAAGTTCAGGACAAAAGATGTGGCATTCGGGCAGCTGAATGAACAGTTTATCCGCGAGTACCAGGATTTTCTTTTGGGAGAAATGGGCTATGCTATGGATACAGTTCGCCATTATCTGGCCATCCTGAAGAAAATCTGCAGGATGGCTTTCAGGGAAGGTATCTCTGAGAAATTTCATTTTGCCCACTATAAGCTTCCCAAACAGAAAGAGACCACCCCTAAAGCCCTGAGCCGTGAAAGTTTCGAAAAGATACGAGACTTGGATATCCCGTTCCGTTGCCCATCAATACGGCTTACACGCGACCTGTTCCTTTTTGCCTGTTATACGGGCACATCCTATGCCGATGTGGTACGCATTACCAATGAAAACCTGTACAAAGATGAAGAAGGCAGCCTGTGGCTTAAATACCGAAGGAAGAAAACCGATTATCGGGCACGTGTAAAGCTGCTGCCCGAAGCCCTTGCCTTGCTTGAAAAGTATAAGGATATAAACAGGGACACCCTGTTCCCGGTACAATCAGCACAGATGGTAAAAATAAACATGAAAGGTTTGCGGGTTATGGCAGATATCAAAGAGCCGGTGACCTACCATTCCGGGAGGCACTCGTTTGCCAGTTTAATTACGCTCGAAGAAGGTGTGCCCATAGAAACCATCAGCCGGATGCTGGGGCACAGTAACATCCAGACCACTCAAATCTATGCCCGTGTTACGCCTAAAAAGCTGTTCGAGGATATGGATAAGTTTATAGAAGCAACCACGGATTTAAAATTAGTCCTGTAACCCCTAAAACATTATCACATGAGAAGTACATTCAAATTATTATTCTATATCAACCGTGCAAAGGTTAAAACAGATGGCACCACCGCTGTTATGTGCCGCATCAGTATCGATGGAAAACAAACGGCACTTACAACAGGTATCTATTGCCGGCCTGAAGAATGGAACGCCCGTAAAGGCACCATAAAAAAAGAACGGGAAAACAACCGTCTTTCAGCATTCCGCAGCCGGGTGGAGCATACCTATCAGCATATCCTTAAAAGTAAGGGAGTGGTCAGTAGTGAGCTTTTGAAAAATACGCTTGCCGGGGTGGATTCCATTCCCACTTACCTGCTCGAAGCCGGTAAACTGGAAATAGAACGTCTGCGGGTTCGTTCGCTTGAGATAAACTCAACAACAACTTACAGGCAATCCAAACTTTCGCAGTTGAACCTGCAGGAGTTTCTTGGCACACAGGGCAAGGAAGACATCCTTTTTGAGGATATCACCCGGGAGTTTGGGGAATCATTCAGAACCTATCTAAAAACGGCACACGACCGAAAATCGGGGTATATCAACAAATGCCTTACCTGGCTCAACCGGCTAATTTATATTGCCATCGACCAGGAGGTACTCAGAAGCAACCCGATTGAAGATGTACGGTACGAAAAGAAAGAACCTGCAAAGCACCGCTTCGTAAGCCGGAAGGATTTAAAGCAGATAATGGAAAAACCAATGCGTGACCAGCGGCTGGAACTGGTTCGCAGGGCATTTATCTTTTCTTCGCTCACGGGGCTTGCTTATGTGGATATGCACCGCCTTTACCCGCGCCATATTGGAAAAACGGCAGAAGGCAGGTATTACATCCGCAAAGAGCGGGTGAAAACCAAAGTAGAAGCCTTTATTCCCCTGCATCCGGTGGCCGAGGCAATAATCGGGCTATACAATACCACTGACCACAGCCAACCCGTATTTCCGTTGCCTGTTCGTGATATGATTTGGTATGATATCAACCAAATAGGAAAATTGTTAGGGTTGAAAGAGAACCTCTCGTACCATCAAAGTCGCCACAGCTTCGGAACATTGGCGATTTCGAGTGGGCTTTGTATCGAAAGCATCGCTAAAATGATGGGGCATTCCAATATAGCCACCACGCAAGGCTATGCAAAAATCACAGAGCAGAAAATATCGGAAGATATGGATAAGTTGATGAAGCGCAGGAAAAGGAACAAGGTGAAAATGAAAGAAAAGGGCGATTAGCTTTTATTTCCTGAATTCAGGAATGTGTAAAAAACTTAATAATTCGAGTATGTATGATGTTAGGAATCACGTTTAATTCCATCTCTTCCCGATATATTATTCATGAAAACCATGATTTTGGTTTCGTAATCAAAACTTAGATATTCTCTATTACGACTATGTAAGTACAATAGGCAAAGATAAGGAAATAAGGTATTATTTTGGTTAGCGATTTTGTTACCCGGTAATTGTCAATTGTAACATCAGAGGGGCTTTTGTCCATAGCGTATTTTGCGCAATGCATAAAACAATGAGCCATGGCATGAGAGCCAATGATCAGGGCACAGAAGAAATAATTTTCAGGTAGTTCATTCAAGAGTTCAATTCACTAGTGGGTATTAAAAATTAAAAAACGTTCTTTGAAATTCTTTGTTAGTCGTACTTGTAGCGATTTTTAATAGCGTGACGATTTGAATTAGATAATGGATATTTTGCATTCAAAC
>JBKEDN010000042.1:0-39626 GCA_047975435.1 Draconibacterium sp.
AACCAGGAGAGGAAAACCTGCTGGCTCTGTATTGCCCGAAAGTATTATTTTGAATAATTATAAATAGCTGACAATTAGCAAATTACTAAAAACAAAATTTGGATTACAACATAGAAGGGAGAGTCATAAATAACTATTAATGAACACGCTATCATGTAATTAATTTTTAACAACTACGTGCTTAAAAACCAGCGATGCGGCGCCCAGGCAACCGGCATTGTTTCCGAGTGTGGCCCCCACCACGTCGGTATTTACCGCGCAATCGGGCATGGCATAACTTAAAGCCGATTCCCTGATCATATCGATGTAAAACTGGCCTGCTTCGGAAATACCGCCCCCGATCACCACTTTTTGCGGCGCAAACGTATTGATGAACCCGGCAATTCCGTGCCCTAAATAATCGGTATGTTCCTTCATACATTTTACCGCAGCCAGCTCATTGTTTTTGAATTTTTCAACAATAAAATAACCGTTCACTTCTTCGGCATCCTGGCCGGTTGCATCGGCGTATTGCTGAATCAACGCAGAAGTGGAAGCATATGCTTCGAGGCAGCCCTGCCCGCCGCAATTACAGGGAATTCCCTTATGGTCGATGGTCACGTGCCCCATTTCGGTTCCCCGGTTTTTATAGCCGCCGTACAATTCGCCGTTGGCAATAATAGCCCCGCCAATTCCGGTCCCGACAGTTATAAATATCACATCCGAACAATCTTTTGCCGCGCCGTAACACGCTTCACCCAGCCCCATTACATTGGCGTCGTTGTCGGCAAAAACGGGCAGCTTAAAAGCTTTGCCAAAAATCCCGGCCAAATCAATATCAAACCAGCGGTCCAGGTTATCGGCGCCGCCCTGCACCACGCCGTCGCAGATAATTCCGGGCGAACCGATTCCGATCCCAGCTATTTGAACTTCCTTTTCATTCGCTTTTTCAATTGTTTTTTCGATGGAAGCCCTGATTGCCTCCAGCGTATCTTCGCGGCTTGCCTTTCCGCCCACCGGCAATTTACCTTCCAGCACAATTTCCCCGGTTTCAGCTACCAGAGCGTATTTTACAAATGTCCCTCCAAGGTCAATTCCTGTGGCATATCTTAACTTTCCCATAGTTTATTTTATTCTGATTGGTTCTACATTCCAGGCCTTCACTTTCATCTCCGGCCTTTCTCCTTTTAAATTGGCAAGATCGATTTGTGCACTGTACACACGTTCTTCACCGGGCATTAAGGTAACATAATTATCGTCCCAATACACCGGGAGAATCGGATCATCCGTTCCGGGATTCACCAAATCAAAGTAAGTAAAGAATGCGATCGAGGTTCCCGGGTTCTTCACTTTCAACGTAATACGCCCCTTTTCACCGTCTTTCTGAAACTGATAACCGAACTCTAAATTTACCTTCGGAAGTTTATCCAGCGCCTTAAAATCAGCATAAGCTTTTGGCGGCGTATAAAACGGCCACGACAGTTTTTTGGCTGCTTCATAATCCAGTTCATCCTGTTTCAGCGACAACCAGTAAGTGCTGTGGTCCACCTCGTTGTTATTCCGGTCAAATACATTCAAACGAAGGAACCAAACCGCAGTCAGGCCCTTGATTTCCGGTAGCTTGTAAATAAATTTCGAGGTATTTGTGGCAATGTCCCCCTGCAATTCATCCGTAAAAATTTCGTTGGAATGAATGTCGTATGCAGTAATTTTCACCGTCAGATTATTGGCATCATTCAAATCTTCGTTGGCCAGGTAAATATCATCGAAACCATAGCGATAAATAGCATGAATGGGGTTACAAGCCTTGCGGACACCGTAAAAAGAACCATTGGGCTGGAGATAGGTATCGTACAACTGCCAGTATAATTCGGGCCATGCCGAGTTCAGCATCCACTGCACCAAACCGGTACTTTTGGGTTTGTGCGCAATAAACGCTTCAAACATGGGCCGCATCAGTTCGCAGTTCGAAACCTGGCATTTAAACGCAAATTCTTCCACACTGTGCGACACTCCGTAACGTTCGTCCATGGCTTTGCGGAAACGATCGAGGGTGGTAAATTCATTCCGCCCGGTATGGTATTCCCAGTACTTTTTATCGATGGGCCAGAGACTTTCTTCGGGCAACATTTTCTTCAGCGACGACAAAGGCGTGATGTTTGGCCCAGGGCAGGTTTCGGTATTGAAACCGTAAGCGCCGCCCAAATGTGTATCGGTAAACCAGTAAACCGGCGGTGTGTAAGCATAAGGCCCCAACATTTTCATCCCGGTGGGGCCGCTGATTTCGCTGACCAGGGGAACTTCGGCCACAATGTTGTTGTCTTCCGTTCCGGCGCCACCAGCCGATGTAATGTAAGGCCGCGACTGATCGTATTTTTTAAACAAATCGATGTATTTGTATTCCAACTCCGGGGCCGGAAGTTTATCACTGCCCAACATCCACACATAAATGGCCGGATGGTTGCGCAGCCACAACAGCTGGTCTTTCCAGTAAGCAGCTAACAAATTAATATCTTCGGGCGTAACCGCTCCCCCGTATTTTTCGTGGGTCGGTTTTAGCAGGTATTCTTCCCATTCCCAGTGGCAGTTAAAACCCACCATCACCAAAATTCCGTATTCATCGCACAAATCGTACAGCATTTGCGTTTTCCCCCAAAACCCTTCGCAACGAATGCTGTTCAGGTTCATGTGCCGGATGTATTTCATCTGTGCCTCCACGCTTTCGCGCGTATCCTGCAACAGCAAATCATCCACCCAGCCGCCGCCTTTCAGCAACACAAACTTGCCGTTAATGGTAAATACCCGGTTTTTATCTTCATTCAGATAACTGCCGATTTCACGGATTCCGTAGCGGCTTTCGACTTTATCCAGCACTTTGTTGTCCGCAATAAATTCAACCGACAGGTTATACAGATTGGGATCACCCATTCCGTTGGGCCACCACAATTTTGCATCCTTCATCGCTAATTGCGGAAACTCTTCCGAAGTAAAACGGCACGAAAGCGTGTCGCCGGCGGCAATCTGTACTTTCTTTCCAACGGTACCAAGCTCAAAATCAACACGAACCATTCCTTCCACCGCTTTGTCCGATTTGTTTTCAATTTCAGTCTGAATAAACAGATCGGCATCTTTCAGGTTTTCCCTGTTTACTTTCGATTGCACAAACGGGCTGCGAATTTTCACCCCTTCATTCACTTCCAGAAAAACTTCCCTGAAAATCCCCATGTTCCGGTCGCGTGGCAGCGGGTTCCAATCCACAAAACCAATGGAATATTCGCCGTCGGCATGTTGCCAGAGTTTCAAAGCTACGGTGTTATCGCCCTCTTTTACAAAATCGTTTATATTGAAAGTAAACATCCGGTAAGCGCCGGCAAACTCGTCTTTACCCACCACCTTTTCCCCGTTCACCCAAAGATCGGCACGGTAGTTAATCCCGTTAAAACGCAGCGAAATATTTTTATGTAAATCGTTGGCAGAAAGCTGAAAAGCAGTGCGGAACCACCAGGGCTTTTTGAATTGTTCAACGTCAACACTTTGCATGTTGATCCCGAAATAAGGATCTTCTATCATGCCAAAAGTTGCCATGCTCCCCAGCACAGTGCCGGGAACTGATGCCTTTAGCCACGAGTCAGCCGAAAAATTATTCTGCGAAATACTGCTTTCATCCAAACCGGAAAGTTGCCCGCCTGATTGCATTTTCCAACCCGAAGTAAGGTTTTCCACCCGTGCAACCGATTCTTTTTCTTTTGGTGCACAGGCGGCCATAAAAAACAATCCGCCCAAAATAAACCACATCGCTTTTTGAAGATAATTCCGTTGTTTCATTCTATATTTTAGGATATTTCAGAGCCTTTCCCCCAGCTCCGGATTTTTCGATTTTAACAAAGGTAAGCAGGAATCGCTAAAAAAAACTTCTGCTTTTTTACTCATCTTACAACATATATTAACTCTCTTATTGTCGTTTATAATGTAAATTCGCCAAAGAGGTTAAAATTCTAAAAGTAACTTATGAATAGCAGTTCTTTCTTTTTGAATACCGGGGCCAATGCCGCGACTCAAATAATCAGAATATTATGTATCTTAAGCTCAACTAAACCTTATCGATATGAAACAAGCAAATCAAAACCGAAGAATTTTTATCCGTAACCTGTCAATGATCGTCGGAGCCAGTTTGCTTCCGGGAAGTTTGTTGGCTTCCTGTAAATCGGCACCCGGATCGCAAATGAAACTGGGTTTGGTAACTTATTTGTGGGCCAAGGATTGGGACATTCCTACCATTATCCGAAACTGTACCGAAGCACAGATCGGAGGTGTGGAATTGCGCGTGGACCATGCCCACGGAGTAAGGCTCGATCTTAGCCCGGCACAACGCGCCGAGGTAAAAAAGCAGTTTGCCGACAGCCCGGTGGAAATTATAGGAATGGGCACCAACCAGGAATACCACTCACCCGATCCGGCAAAGCTGAAAGAATCGATCGAAACCACGAAACGGTGGTTACAACTAAGCAAAGACATCGGCGGCACAGGGGTAAAAGTGAAACCCAACGCTTTCCCGGAAGGTGTGCCGCATGAAAAAACCATTGAGCAAATCGGAAAGGCGCTAAACGAGCTGGGGCAATACGCACTCGATATAGGACAGGTGATCCGGCTCGAAGTGCACGGCCGCGAAACACAGCTTTTACCCAATATAAAAGCCATGATGGATTATGTGGATAACAAAGGTACCGGCGTTTGCTGGAACTGCAACCCCGAAGACCTTGACGGACAGGGACTGGAATACAACTTTAACCTGGTGAAAGACCGCTTTTCCGATATTTGCCATGTACGCGAAATGAACGAAGGCGATTATCCGTACCAGGAACTAATGAACTTATTCGTAAAAATGGATTACCCGGGATGGATACTGCTCGAATGCCGCACCGACCCGGCCGATAAGGTAGCTGCCTTAAAGGAACAACGACAGGTTTGGCTTGATATGATCGCCAGGGCACAGGAAGGACTGAAGGACTAAAGGGTTGATCAGTTGAAGGATTGATTTTTTGAATGCTTGAATGCGAAAATGCTTGAATACCAGAATTAGTAATAAGCTGCCAGCCAATGGTTTTCTGAATCATAACAATATTGATCTACGGACAACGGGCTATAATACTGTACTTTGAACCTGGCTGTTGTGGATTTGGTGTTCAGAAGTACGGCTTTGGGGATCAAAGAAACAAATGTTGACCTCAGAAGGACAAATTTGAACCTTTGAGAAACAAACGCGAGTGTTTTTGCTCCAAGTTTTAACAATTGAACCTCAAACGTGAACCTATTTGCTCAAAATTTTAACAATTGAGGCCCGCACTTGAACCTAATTACCCCGGCTTTTAACAAAAAAGGTGAAAATTAGTTTCTCCGAAGCCAAACGTTGGGGCTCTGAGGCCCAAACGCGGGCCTCTGAAGTACCCCTCCCCACTTCAGAAGTACCCCCCAGAGTCGTATCAAACGTGTTTTATCACGACGTCATGCTGAATTCGTTTCAGTATCTTTGCTCAAAATTCAGATTCCGAAATAAATTCGGAATGACGGTACGTCAATTTAAAGTTGAAACGACACGAGAGCCTGAAAACGTCTCAAAAACATATTTTCAGAAGTAACTTTAACGCAATAGTATTTTATCCAACGTTCATGCAAATTACAATAATGAACATTTGAAGAACCTGATGAATAACGGGACAAATACATAGTATATACTGAATTCGTATATATTTGTGTGGCACAAGGCACAGGATGGAACATTTTGAGCAGGATATCATAAGCAAACTGAAGAGTGGAGATGAGAATAGTCTTCGCCGGTTGTATGATTTGTATTATAAACCGCTTTGTATTTTTGCACTAAAATTTGTCGATTCGATTGAACAGGCTGAAGACATTGTTCAAAATACTTTTATTAATTTTTGGAACACCCGAAGTTTTGACAACATTCATTCAGGCCTCAAATCATATTTATTCCGGGCGGTAAGAAATAATTCCCTTTACTTTATTCGGGAAGAATCAAAATTAAGGTTTGAAGACATTGACAATCATGTCCGTCAACACATTGAGGATGAGTTACCCGAAGATGAGCTAAAAGAACTCAAGGAAAAACTTTTTAAACAGATTGAACAACTTCCTCCAAAAGGAAGAGATATTTTTAAGGCAATTGTTTTTAACGATATGAAATACCGCGAAGTAGCAGAACTTTATGGTATATCAATAAACACGGTAAAAACACAATATTCAAGATCGCTCTCCAAACTAAGAGAATCTTTTGATATTCTGATCCTGTTATTCTTACCCTGACGGGGGACTTTTTAGCGTTAATCAAAAAAAATCAATCCAATTCTTTAGCACAGATTGTGCTGGCGACAACTTACATTGTGTAACAAAAATTAATAGTTTGATACGATATTGACGGTTTATTTCAAATTTTCTTTAAAAAAAGTAACACTTCTTTCACCCGATTACAAAAATGTTGCATCATCATAAAAAATTGCAGCAATGTTTCAGCCTGATTCAAATATTTATCTTCTGATAGCCAAATACCACAAAGGGAATATTTCAGAAAAGGAATACCTCATTTTAAAAACATGGTTAGAAGAAGACAACGATAACAAAAGGATATTTTCGGAGTACCTCGTTTTTCTGAAAAACGCCCAAAGAATTCATTTTTCAGCCGCTGTTGATGAAGATGTAGCCTGGAAGGTAATTCGCTCAAAACTTGAAAAAAGAAAAACATTCAGGTTACGGCCATTTTTGAAGTATGCTGCTGTTTTGCTGGTGCTTGTATCGCTGAGCATTACCTACCGGCTTTTAACCAAAAATACGGTGCGTGATGAAGTAGTGGCAGAAACAACAATTATTAAACCCGGAAAACCCAAAGCAATACTGGAGTTAGGCGACGGCCGAAGTGTAAAGCTGGAGGAAATGAAAGATTCATCATTGGCGTTGGCTGCCGGGTTTAACATTCAGATAAAAAACGAAACCATCGATTACAGCAAGTCGAAAGCCGTTTCTGAACTCACCAATACCATTCATATTCCCCGGGGCGGAGAATACAACCTGGTATTATCGGATGGAACACACATCTGGCTCAATTCTGAATCGGAGCTTTCGTTCCCAGCAAAATTTAGCGGCAACAAACGGATCATCTCTTTAAAAGGCGAAGCCTATCTGGAGGTTGCCAAAAACGATAAACTCCCTTTTATAGTGAATGTAGAAGGGACGCAGGTTGAGGTACTGGGAACTTCGTTTAATGTAAAAGCATACGAAAACATTGAAACTACTTTGGTGGAAGGGAAAGTTCGCATTCGTACAAATTTATCGGCCGAAGCAGTTTTGAGCCCCGGTGACCAGGGAATTGTGACAGAAGGTGGTGAAGAAGTGACGGTGAAACAAGTAGATATAAGGCTATACACTTCATGGGTAAAAGGAATGTTCGCTTTCCGGAGTATGCCCCTCGAAGAAATAATGAAAACTTTTGAACGCTGGTATAATGTTACCGTTACATTTGAAAATGACGAATTAAAACAACGCCGTTTTACAGGTAATTTAAAGAGAAATGAAGAGATCAATCCGCATCTCGACGTAATCAGTCTTACAACCAATGTTGAATTTGAAATTTCAGGAGATAAAATTCTGGTCAAAAAAAGTTGATGCAGACCTGGTTTTTAAATGAATTATAAATCCTGCTTAAACATAGATATATGGCATAATACTTTCACAAAAACAAAAGGATAAAAAGAAAAAACGATGTGTTTCTAAAAAACGGGAAATGCTGGCACATCTCCCGTTTGCAAATGCATTAGTGTTTCTAATACAAATTGTTAAAACATTACAAATTTATGAAAAAACGATGTGTAATCTATCTTCCGGAACCATTTTCGGAAGTTAAAAAGCTGTTTCTGATTATGAGGCTAACTGCTATTCTTACCTTGCTCTTCTGCTTTAGCACAATGGCTTCGGTTTATTCGCAGAGTACCAGGCTATCGGTGTATGCTGAAAACACTACTCTGGTAGATATTTTCGATAAACTAAGCAAGCAAAGCGAATTTCAATTTGTGTATAACGACGAAGAGGTTGCTGTTGTAAAAGATGTAACAGTAGATTTTAAAAATGTAACAGTTGAGGAAATCCTGAACAAAGTTTTGGCAAACTACGATCTGGATTACAAAGTGGTAAACAACGTTGTGGTAATAACACCGGCACCCGGAAAAACGAAAAAAGAATCCGGGCAATCGCCGCAAGACACAATGGTAAACGTTTTAGGAAAAGTAGTTGATGAAACTAACCGTCCGCTACCGGGAGCTACCATCATCCTGAAAGGTACAAATGTTGGTACTTCTTCTGATAAGGACGGAAACTATACATTAAGGGGCAGTGTAAAAGGTGAGCCGGTATTAATTATCTCTTTTATCGGTTTTGAAACTCAGGAAATTTCTGTTAACGGGCGCCCTGTTGTTAATGTTACCATGACACCGGATTTGCAGGACGTTTCGGAAGTGGTGGTTACCGGGGCATTTACCCGTAAAGCCAATACTTACACGGGTGCCGTAACAACAGTAAAACGCGACGAGTTATTAAAGATGAGCACTCAAAATGTATTGAGTGGTTTGGCCAACATAGACCCTTCGTTTGTAAAAGTTGAAAATCTGGCTGCCGGATCCGACCCAAATGCGTCAACAACTTATCAAATGCGTGGAACCAGCTCTATTTCACAAAATTTTCAAAGCCAATACGAAAATGACCCAAACCAGCCGCTGTTTATTTTAGACGGATTTGAAACCACTATTGAAAAGGTAAAAGATCTGGACATTAACATGATTGAAAGCATCACCTTACTAAAAGATGCAACCGCCAAAGCCATTTACGGTTCGAAAGGAGCTAATGGAGTTGTGGTAGTTGAAACGCGCCGCCCAGAAGGAGGAAAACTTCGCATTACCTACAACGGTGGTGTTTCGCTTGAAATGCCCGACCTTACCAGCTACGACATGGCAAATGCCGCCGAAAAGCTGGAGACAGAACGCCTGGCAGGCCTGTATCTTTCGGATAACGCGGTAACCCAGTTGTCGTTAAATAAAACGTATAACAATAAAATGCTGGAGGTTTTGCGTGGTGTAAATACCGATTGGATGGCACAACCACTGCGTACTGGCATCGGGCAAAAGCACTCGATGTATATTGACGGTGGCGACGAGGCAATGTTATACGGGGTGGATCTTTTTTACAACAATATAGCAGGTGCCATGAAAGGTTCTGACCGTGAAACTTTTGCCGGTGGTATTACGCTAACCTATCGCAAAAAAAACTTTTTGCTTCGAAACCGCCTGGCAATTACCTACAACGAAAGCAACAACTCTCCCTATGGAAACTTCGGCTTGTATGCACAAATGAATCCTTATAGCCGCTTGTATGACGAAAACGGAAACATTGTGCAATCATACAATTATAGCGGAACACTGGAACCAAATCCAATCTGGAACACTACCATCAATACCACTGACCGTTCTACCTACACCGACATTACAAACAATTTTTACGGAGAGTGGACCATTCGCCAGGGTTTAAAGGTGATTGGACGTTTAGGCATCAGCTCAAAAGAAGCCCGTTCTGACATATTCAAGCCAGCATCGCATACCGATTTCTTAAACTATACCGACGTATTAAGGAAAGGCAGCTACCTGCAAACCAACGGACGTACAAATTTTATTAACGGAGATTTGGGCTTGAGTTATTCCTTTGTAAAAGGGAAACACCTCTTATTTACCAACGGGCAATTAAACTTTGCCAGCAATAATTACGACAGGGTAACACTTGCTGCTGAGGGTTTCCCGAACGATCACATGGATCACGTAATTTTTGCGGTACAGTATGCCGAGGGCGGAAAACCAACAGGTACTGAAGGAATCAGCCATTCGGCCGGAGCTCTGCTATCAGCAAACTATTCCTACGACGAACGCTATTTGTTCGATGCCAACTACCGCTTATCGGGTTCATCAGAATACGGTAGCAACAAGCGCTGGGGAACATTCTGGTCGTTGGGTGCCGGTTGGAATATTCACAAAGAAGCTTTTCTGAAGGATAATTCAGCAGTAAACCTGCTCAAGCTTCGTTTTTCGATGGGTTATACCGGTTCGCAGGGATTTAATACTTACGAAGCACTTTCAACCGTTCGTTACTACAACAGCAATGTATATTACGGAAACATTGGTTCGTACCTGGTTAGTTTGGCCAACCCCGATTTAAGGTGGCAATCAAAATACGACCAAAGTGTCGGTATCGATTTTGGCTTATTAAAGAACCGTATCAGTGGTCGGTTAGATTACTATGTGGCCAATACCGAAGATATGCTAACCGATGTAACCATACCTCCATCAACCGGTTTTGGTTATTACCGGGCAAACCTGGGCAAAACCCAGAATAAAGGTGTGGAAGCAAATCTGAATGTACGTGCATATCAAAGCAGTTCGAGCCGCGATTACCTGAACTTTTACGTGTCGGTTGCACACAACAAAAACAAACTGAAAGAAATTTCAAATAGCCTGAAAGCATTTAATGATACGCAGGACGAGACCAAAAGTGAAGAAGAAATATCAGATAATTACGACAATATAACCACTCCTTCAGTTCGTTATATTGAAGGACAGTCGATCAACACTATTTGGGCCGTTCAGTCTCTGGGTATTGATCCTCAAAACGGAAAAGAAATTTATCTGAAAAAAGATGGTACAACAACCTACGAGTGGGATGCCAACGACCAGATTGCTGCCGGCGATGCCATGCCAAGTGCTACCGGTAATTTGGGGATTAGTTCAGAGATTGCCAACATTGGTTGTAACATTTCGTTCTATTATCGCCTGGGTGGACAGATTTACAACGCTACGCTGGTTGACAAGGTTGAAAATGCAAATGTAATTTACAATGTTGACCGCCGTGTGCTTACCGACCGTTGGAAACAGGAAGGCGATATTGCCCGTTTTAAAGCGATAACGGATAAAAGTTACACACGCCCAACAACGCGTTTTGTGGAAGACAACAACACGCTGACACTTTCTACCGTGAATGTTTATTATGATTTCCGAGAAACCGGTATTGTTAAAAACAGCTTCCTGCAACAATTGCGGGCCAGCGTTAACCTGAATGATATTTTTGTTATCTCATCAGTGAAAACAGAGCGTGGTACGTCGTATCCTTTTGCCCGAAACGCAACATTCACCATTCAAGCAACCTTTTAATTCAGAATGATTATGAAAAGATTATTATTACATACCACATCAGGAAAAATAGTTGCCCTGCTAGCCGCTGCGCTGCTAATGTTTTCTTGTGAAGACTACTTCGATGTGAGCCCTAAATCCCAGATTCTGACCGATGAACATTTTAGTAGCGAAACTGGATTTTTTGATCAGCTAACCGGTGTTTACTCGCAAATGGCAAGCAGTTCGTTGTACGGAAGAGAAATGACATTCGGACTTGCCGAAGTACTATCGCAAAACTACAACATCGACGCAACGAATACCTACCGTTTTGCGGCGCAATACGATTATACCAATTCAGGTGTTCAGTCGCGGATAAATTCGGTGTGGAATACGGCTTACAACTGTATTGCCAACCTGAACATTATGCTGGAATATTACGAAACCGTGGATTCAACCCTTTTTACAGACAATCATTACAGCTTATACAAAGGTGAGGCGCTGGGATTACGCGGTTTTCTGCATTTCGAAATGTTGAAAGCTTTTTCACCCAGCCCGGCGAGCAATGGTTCTGCCATGGCTGTTCCGTATGTAACCCAATATGCGCCACAGGTTACCGGCCAAAAATCGGTAAACGAAACCATGGATCTGGTAATCGCAGATTTAAAAAATGCGGTAAAATACCTGTCTGCCGATTCACTTTACATTGCCGAGAGTCCATATACTTTCAGTAATACAAGGCATTACTACTTCAATTATTATGCAGCTCAGTATATCCTGGCCCGTGCCTATTTGTGGAAAGGCGATTTAACCAACGCTGCTAAAGTAGCCGAGGAAGTAATTGCCGATTTCGACGAAAAATCATTTAGCTCACCGGTTTCATGGGTTCATTTCACACAAGTTCAAGGAGTGCCAAACGACCAGGTCAACCGCCTGTTCACGCCGGAATTGGTTTTTCGGGTTAACGTTCCGGGTATGGCTGATCTGGTTGATCCTTATTTTACCGAAGAAGCAGGGTCTAACTCATTCTATTTTACAGATGAGAGCCTGGATAAAATTTTCGAAAAATCTACAAAGGGCCTGGGTAACGACTTTCGTTCGCTGTTCGGAATTCAGTACGATGGTGAAAAACAATACATTTGGAAATACCATCAATACGGATATTTTGACGACCAGATGCCGGTAATCCGGAAACCAGAGATTTATTACATTGCTGCCGAAGCGCAAAAAGAAAGCAACCCTGCACGTTCAATCGAACTACTAAATGAGGTGCGTAGTAACCGAAACATCACCGAAGACGATGCACTGCCGGAAACGCTGACTTCAGCAGAAATACAAAACGAGATTTTTAAAGAATACCGCAAGGAATACCTGGGTGAAGGACAGTTATTTTTTTACTACAAACGCTTGAATATTCCAACCATAGAAGGTTCGGCTGTTGCTGCCAACAATGCAGTGTATGTGTGGCCGATGCCCGATAACGAAATTGAATTTGGCAACCGTTAACATTTAAACGAAGTACAATGAACAAAATTAAATTATACCTGGCATTCATTGCGCTAACAGCCTTGTTTGCCTGCGAAAACGATCCTTTTTATTTTAACTCGGAAGCCCGCCTGCGAATGGAAGGCCCCGAAGTTTGGACGCTGGGAACTGATTCGCTGGAGTTTTCATTCGCGAATTATAGTTCAACCGTTACCGATACTACTTTTGATATTACAGTGTATGTGATGGGAGAAGCCGCCAGCCAGGCGCGCACTGCGGAATTCGAAATTAACCCGTCATCCAGTACGGCTGAAACAGATATGTACAGCTTTCCGGAATCAGTAACTATTCCGGCAGGCGAATTTTCTGTTAATCTTCCGGTTACCGTTTATCGTACCGAAGCTTTGCAATCAGTCCAGGTTCAATTGTACATAAAAGTGAAAGAAAATGCTGACTTCAAAATTGGGGTAAACGAGCAAAATCACTTGTTACTAAAATGGTCTGACATTTTATCGAAACCAAATAACTGGGATGATTTGGAAGAGTTTTTTGGTGAGTACAGTCTCACAAAGTATCGCTTTATGATTGATGTACTAAATACCGGAACATTTGACACTGAAACACTAAGCTGGGCACAAATGAAGAATTACCAGATTGAGCTGGCCGAAGCACTTCGCCTTTATAACGAAGCTCATCCCGGCGATCCGCTAAGTGATGAAAACGGCAACTTAATTACATTTTAAACATGCACCCTCTTAAAATTTAGAATAATGAAAAGAATACTATTTGCTATACTACTGATTTTAGGAATTGCAACGTTGGTACCTTCGTGCTACGAAGACAGCGGAAATTATGATTATATCGACGTTGATGAATTAAAAATTGACACTACTGGTGTTAGCCAGGCAAGCAATTATTACACAGTAAACCTGGGAGATACAATTATAGTAAATCCTACAGTTGATTATGCCCATCCTGAAAACTTAAGTTACACCTGGCTGTTGCTTCCATACCCATACAATACAGAAATTGTTGGAAATACCACTCAATATCCGGCACCCGACACTATTGCCCGCACCCTGAATTTAAACTGGATTGTGAATGTTGATCCGGGATGGTATCGTTATTACCTTGAAGTGAAAGATACCGTGCTAGGCTTATCGGATAATATTTATCCAAATGTTACAAATTATCTGAATGTTACATCAGCCAACACATTCCGTGCACTAATGTGCTTAAGTGAATATAATGGAAACACGGATATTGATATTTACTATACCCCCTTGGCACTTATTTTTAACGGGCAAACACAAACACATTTTTATAGTGAAAAGTCGGGCAGTCTGATCTCCGGCCCGCCAGCCTTACTAAGTTATTGCAGCAAAGGATATTATTATGCTTTTACCAGCCAGGAAGGTCGGAGGTTGGATAAGAATGACTATCTGACGATGGAAAACTTCGATGAGATGTTTTATTCAGCCCCACCACTCGCAGCACAGGATTACCGCTATGTAAAAAGCCAGGAACTGTTGATTAACAACGGTAAATTACACATAATCAACAACAACCTAAGCAACGACAGGAAGTTCTCCGCGGCCATATCCGGCGATTATCAGGCAGCTCCGTATCTTACCCAAAAAACATATTCAAACAATTCAGATGCCGTATGCATAATTTTTGATAAAAATAGCAAGTCATTTATGCGGTATTACAACGGTGGTACCAGTTTCAGCAAATTTGGGGCTGCCGGTAGCGAAGCCTATGTTGATGCTAACAATTTACCTTCAATTCCACAAGCAATTTTTACTTACGATCGCGAGAAAACCGGTGTAATCCTAAAAGATGAAGAAGGCAAAATGGCCTTATGGTTATACAATTTCTGGGCAAGTGACGACAGTAATTTATCGGGCAACGGCTCCCGCTCCAAAATTGATCTTTCAGCATGCGAAGACATCGACAAAGCAACAATGTTTTATGCCGAAACTTCAGGTAGTTCTTTCCATTATGCAACAGATAAAGCCATTTACGGCTTTTCAATCACTTCTGGAGAAACAACTTCTAATAAGGTTTATGATTTGCCTGAAGGAGATGTCGTTACAGCCATGTACAGTATCCCCGCAGGAGGATTTCCAACGGGCGGCCGCGTTTATTGGTTTGCTACCTGGAACGAAACAACCAAAAACGGGAAAATCGTAGAATGTGAAATTGACCCATACAGCGGAAAGTTGGATTGGTTTTGGGGAATGATGTTTGGTTTGCCCGGTCCAAACCCAAGCGTAACAGAAGGCTTTGGAAAAATTACAAGCATGAAAGTAGGAATCTGATTTAAAAAATAATAAGCATATACAAATGAAGAAATTAATAGCAGGAATTTTGGGGTTGCTTATTTTTTGCAACTTCGGATGTAACCAGGGATATACCCTTAAAGGAGAATTAACTGGTGCCGACAATGGTACAAAAATAGCCTTGGTACCCTTTGCAAAATACGATGTAAAGCCCGAAGCAGAAACCACCATCGAAAACGGAAAGTTCAATTTTAAAGGCGAGGTGCCTGAACCACGTGAATACTATCTCGTTCTGGGCGAAAAACAAGCATACTATCCAATTATGGTTGAAAATGCTTCGATTAACGTTTCAGGAGAAGTGGAAGAACGCCCCGGAAGAGAAGGTAAAGTATCGATAGGATTTAAAGATTTGAAGGTGTCAGGTTCTAAGAGCCATGATTACTTCGAAAGCCAAATGGCTGTTCGGGAAGATTTGAATAAACTGTATGAAGAGAAAAATACAAAATTCGCCAATATTCAGGCAATGTATGGCAAGGCCAGGGTTGAAAAAAACCAGGCCCGGATGGATTCCATCGTAAACTTACCAGCTTATAAAGAATATAACGAAGCAGAAAAAGCATTCTTCACTGAAGTTGAAAAACGCTACAACGAAGTATTTGATGCAAACAAAGAAACTTTTTGGGGGCCTTTAATGATGCTAAACCTGTTTTCATATTTTACTCCCGAAACAAAACCAACCTTTGAAAAAATGTCGAAAGAGGCTAAGGAAAGTTACTACGGCCAAATGGTTGCAGGGGAATTGTACCCGGCCAACCGAACCGGAGAAAAAGTCCCGGGTTTTACAACAGTTAATGCCGAAGGAAACAAAGTAAGTTTGGAAGAACTCATCAAAGGCAAAAAAGTAATCCTGATCGATTTTTGGGCTTCGTGGTGTGCTCCTTGCCGCAAAGAACTTCCGAATGTAAAAGCCAACTATGAAAAGTATGCCGACAAAGGGTTTGAAGTGATTGGTTTTTCTATCGATAAAGATCCGAAAGCCTGGACAAAAGCATTGGAGGAAGAAGGCTTGAAATGGCCTAACTTTAACGATTTGGAGGTTTCCTCGTTGTATAAAATAAAAGCCGTTCCTACTACTTACCTTATTGACAGTGAGGGACGGTTGATTGCAGAAAATGTTCGTGGAGAAGAATTGGGTAAAAAACTGGCAGAACTTCTCACTCAATAAAATTCTACCATTCAACAGCTATCACCCGATTGAAAATACGCGAACGACTTAATTCATAGATAATTTTTCAGAAGAAAGGCCGTCCGTCAAAAAAAACGACGAACGACCTTTCCTTTATGTTGTTACCATTCCCCTACCTTTTCTCGTAAGGCTCGTGTTGCGGCCATTTAGCCGGGTTCTTTTTCATTTCTTCTTTTACCACTTCAATGGCTTTTTCAAGCTGGTTATCCACGCCGTTAGCCAGTTTCTGGTGGTCTTCAGCTACCGGTACATCGGGATCCACTCCGTGCCCTTCTTTAAACCATTTCCCGTCGGGGTCATACATTCTGAAGGTAGGAGCTGTTACCGAACCACCGTCGATCAGTGAAGGTGTTCCGCTGATACCAATTAAACCACCCCAGGTACGCGAACCTACCAGCGGGCCAAGTTCTGCTTTCCGGAAGAAATCAGGGAAGGCATCACCGCCTGATCCGCTCCAGCCGTTTATCAGCATCACTTTCGGGCCAAAATGCCCTACCGGAGGCCACTGCCAGTCGTGCCCGTCGCGAACTGCCCAATAAGCCAGTGCTTTGCGGTTTAGTAATTCAATAAAGCGATCCGGAATCTGGCCTCCACTGTTGAAACGTTCATCGATGATCAGACCATCTTTATTCCATTGTCCGTAAAATTGGCGGGCCAGTTCATTTTGTCCGTCAATACCGGTACTACGCACATAAATGTATCCCACTTTACCGCCGGTAGCTTCTTCTACACGTTTGCGTTTGGCTTCAATCCATTCGAGGTGTCTCAAACGTGTTTCGTCGCCCATCAGTTTTACCGTAATCTTTTTTGCATCGGCTTTCGAAGTCGTTTTCCCAACCGTCAGTTCAACAGTTTTCCCGCCGAGCCCCTGGAAAGCAGCAGCAGGTTCTTTATCGGTAGAAATTGCTTTTCCGTTTACTTCCAGAATATAGTCACCAACGGCAACATCTACTCCGGGCTCTGCCAGTGGCGAGCGTTCTTCGGCATCCCAAACGGCACCGGTCAGTATCTTTTTCACCTGGTAAGCACCATTGCTGATTCCCCAGTCAATGCCGAGGTAGCCAACACTTGTTCTGGGAGTTTGTTCCAGGTCGCCACCGCCTTTGTAGGTATGCGAAGCATTCATCTCACCAATCAATTCACCCAAAATAAAGTTCACATCTTCGCGGCTCGATGCCTGATCAATCAAAGCACCGTACTTTGTTTTCATCTTTTCCCAGTTAACGCCGTGCATTCCCTTATCGTAGAAAAAGTCGCGTTCAATGCGCCAGGCATCGGTAAACAATTGCTTCCACTCTTCTTTTGGGATTACGGTTGTTTCCATGTCCTGCAAAGGAACGCTCTTATCGGTTTTCTGATTTTCGCGTACAGAAATTACGCTTAACCTACCACGGTTGGAAACCAACAATTTTTCGCCGTTGGCCGACAAGCTAAAACCTCCGGCATCGTCAATAATCGTTTTTTCTTCCCGGTCTTTCAAATCCCAGTAAACGATTGGGCGTTTGTTTCTGCCATCAGGCGATTCCACACTTTTCTGGTAAATAATTTTGCCTTTGGTGGCTGTCAGGCTTCCGTAGTTGCCCGCTTTAACCGGAAGCAAAACAAGACGCTGTTCCAACCCATCGAAATCGATGGCCATCTTTTCTTCATCTTTGGCATCGTCTTTCTTGTCGGCCTTCTCATCCTTTTCTTTGGCTTCGTCTTTCTTTTTATCGGTCTTTTTAGTATCCTCTTTCACCGCCACAGTATCGTTTTCAGCTACCAGCGGAGAAGGGGTGTCTTTTTCTAGTGTGATAGCACCTACCTGTGTTGCTTTGGTGTAAATCCACGAGTTATCAAAAGTGCTGTAATCGGCATTCATTGCGCGGTTTGTCAACACATACAGGTATTTTCCTTCGGGATCAAAAGCCGGATCAGAATTACTGTAAAATTCAGAAGTAACCTGATGTTTCTGATTATTGTCCACATCATAAATAAAAACAAGTGAGTTTTTATTTTCGGCTCCCCGCGCCCAGGTAAGGTACTTACTGTCGGCCGACCAATTTACAGAAAATCCCCGCAGCGCTCCTTCCATCATCCAAAGCGCCTTATCGATTTCCTTTACCGAACCTGACTCCACATCGCAGAGTTTGATGCTCAGGGTTTGGTCGATAAAAGCCAGTTTTTTAGAGTCGGGCGACCAGTACAGGTTGTAACGGAATCCTTCGCCCAGTTTGGTTATAGTTTTTACCGATTCGGTTTTAACATCATAGAGGGCCAGTTCGTATTCACCACTTTCGTCGCTCCACCAAGCCAGTGTTTTCCCATCGGGCGACCAGGCCGGATAGCGTTGTGCAGAACCGGAACTTTGTGTAAGATTTAATACATATCCTTTTTCTGCCGGCAATGAAAAAATCTCTCCCCTGGCTTCTGCCAAAACCCGGTTACCATCAGGGGAAACAGCCGCATTCTGAAGATAACGATCTACTTTAACCGTTTTGGGCATGGTTGCCATCTGATCGGTCACTACTTCAATTTTTACTTTCTTGTATTTTTGGGTAGAAAGATCCATCAGGTACATATCGCTTCCCGCCTGAAAAATCAGATCATCAGGGCCAATGGAAGGAAAGCGTACATCTAAATCGGTGAAATTCGTAACCTGCTGATTGGTTTTGGCCTTTGTATCGTAAGCCCAAATGTTGTATCTCTTTTCCTTTCCGGCATCCGACAGATAATACACCGTACTCCCACTCCACATTGGAAGCTCGTCGCTGCCATCGTTGTTGGTAATATTTACGGTAGAATGATCACTGAGGTTCATCACATAAATATCGGGTGCCATTCCTCCGCGGTACCTTTTCCAGGTGCGGCTAATCCTTGTTTTATCGGTAAACGCCAGTTGTTTCCCATCGGGCGAAATACTGCCAATTTCGGCATAAGCCGGGGGAAGTGCTTCGGGAAGTCCGCCGTTTTTATCAATTGTAAACAAACGGGCAAAACGTTGTCTTCCACTTTCAAGCCCGGTAGAGAAGATCAGTTTGCTTCCATCCGGGGCCCAGTCCTGAATAACGCACCCACGCCAGGTTACACGCTGTGGTTGTCCGCCGTTAAACGGAATGGTGTAAACATCGCGCGATCCATCGTAGTTGGCGGTAAAAGCCAGTGTTTTTCCGTCGGGTGAAAATTTTGGAAGAACTTCCTCCCCGTTGGGAGAACTGAGCCTTGTTGCCTGTCCTCCTTCTTTGGCTACAATCCAGATATCGCCAGCATATACAAATGCAATGTGTGTTTTCGATACGTCGGCGTATCTAAACAGCCGTGCATCGACCTGGGCATTAACTGAAAAACCGGCCAACAAAACCATGGCCAGCATTAAAAAAATTGATTTCATATAATTCGTTTTGATGATTATAAAGTGTAAATTATTATCAACAAGGTGATTTTAGATATGTTCGCAAAAACACTGTTTCATTACAAAAAAGCTCAATCGTTTTTTAAGCAGCCTCCCTGCAATTTAGAGTTTACTTATACAACTCCAGCTTTGTAACATCTCTTTGAAAAAGCGTTTTCGGATCGTTGTAGAATTTAACAAAGTTGTTGCTGTCGGGACTGTTTTTGTACGGGCCAAAAGCTCCATGACTTGCGGGTTTCCAGGGATTACGCCAAACCAGCACATACGACAAATCATAAGAGCGAAGGATTTCCAAAACATTTTTTGTCCACCACTCAGTATTTTGTGCCAGAGGGCCACCCGTTTCGCTTACAGCTGCAATTTTATGGCGCTTTTTTGCTTCGGCAGTAACTACACCTGCACAGTAATTCAGTGTTTTGGAATAATCTGCACCGCGATCGTATAAATCAAAGGCCAGTACATCCACCAAATCATCGCCGTGATAACGTTCAAAATATTCCGCTTCGCTTTCAAAACGGTCGGTTGAATAGGCATATAAAACATTGTGAATGTGCTTATTCTGTTGAAGGTAATTCACCGTAAAACGCCATAATGCTTTATATTCATCAGTGGTACACAAATTCTTCCCCCACCAAAACCAGCTCCCGGTATGTTCGTGAAACGGCCGGAATAAAACGGGGATTGCTGTTCCTTCGTCCGTTGTTAAACCGTCCAGAAAAATGGCCAACCGATCAAGATAAGTCTTATACAAATCATGTTTTTCTCCCCCTGGCAATATCGACTTCACCACTTCTTTCGACGAAGTATCCCAGGCTGATCCACCAGTCAAAGGATTTCGCAAATGCCAACTAATGGTATTCACTCCTCCGCGTTCATACACTTTTTTTATCCAGCCTTGTATTTTATCAAAATACACTGAATCAAGGCTGTAAGCATCACCCAACTCCAGGTGTCCCAGTTCCCAACCATAAACCGCCGGATAATCGCCACAGGCATCTTTTACATCCGAACGACCTTCTTCATACACCCAGCCAATGCCATAAGCCAAATCATCCTGATGGCCAAACATCATTCCCTTGTGCTGCGTTTTCATCAAGTTTCTATACAAGTTTACCGTTTCAGGGGTAGCTTTAACATCACACGGAACCTCACTTTGCGCACTGCCATTATTCACCCAACACACCGCAAAAAGTAAAAATGTTGCCAGCTGGTTCGTTATATTCATATTTGTCTGATTTTTATTGATTTATACAATATTGTTTATCACTAATATCTGGTGAAAGTGAAAAAATTCCCTACAATGCTGCAGAATGATATACTGTTCAGGAATATTTCAGTTTACCGACAACCGAAAATGTTTTCCCCAAAGGCTCCCTTTCCAAAATTGTCGTACTATTTTTCAAATTTGGTGAAATAAAAATGAAATAAAAAGAAAGGTTATTGTATTTTTGACAAAATTAAGTCAGAATTATTGACACACATTTGTGTTTTTTGCATTTTAAACATGATAACTAACAAATAATCAACAAAAAAACTAAAGTCAGATTACCTAAATTTTACCAAATGAAACGACTATTTGTAATACTGTTTATCAGCCTTTTTGCCTTTTCATGCGCACAACCGGTGTGGGAAAAAGGCAGCGATGGAGTTGTAATTTATCCCCGAAACCCGCAGAAGCAATCTGCAAAAGCAATCCGGATCGTTCCTTTGGGCGATGAAATTATTCGTGTTACCGCCAGTGCTACTACCACTTTTAGTACTGTACAAAGTCTCTCGGTGTTACCCAGATTAATTCCTGTTGAATATTCAGTGGATGAAAAAGCTGGTAAACTGGTTGTTGCTACTTCCAAAACCCATGTTGAGGTTTCAACAGAAACCGGAGCTGTAAATTTCTACGATGCTGAAGGTAACCTGATCCTTCAGGGAAAAGAAGACGGTGGCACTCATTTTAAAGCCATGGAAGTTGACGGAGTAAATGGCTACGAATTGCAACAGGTGTTCGGGTCGTCGGAAGACGAAGCTTTGTACGGGCTTGGCCAACACCAGGCCGGAGAAATGAACTACAAAGGCAAAAACGAGGAATTGTTTCAATACAATACAAAGGTTTCCATCCCTTTTATCATGTCCACAAAAAACTACGGAATACTCTGGGACAATTATTCGCTTTCGCGTTTTGGCGATCCGCGTCCTTACGGTCAGATTAGCCAGTTTAAACTAATTGATGCCAAGGGTGGAGAAGGCGGTTTAACAGCCACCTACATCGATAATACTGAAAATAACCATGTTTTTCTGGAACGAAAAGAAGCCATTATTGATTACGAAAACCTGGAAACCATTGAGAATTTTCCGGAGGGTTTTAGTTTCGACAAGGCAAAAATTACCTGGCAAGGGAAGCTGCAACCAAAAGAAAGTGGTTTGTTTCATTTTCTCTTGTATTATGCCGGTTACACAAAAATATGGATCGACGGACAACTTCTTGCCGACAAATGGCGGACTGCCTGGAACCCATCGGTAGCAAAATTTCAGTTGGATATGAATGCCGGCCAGGATTACGATGTTAAACTGGAGTGGTACCCCGATGGCGGAGTTTCTTATATTGGATTAAAGGCACTGTCGCCGGTACCGGATGATCAACAGGATGATATTTCCTTTTATTCAGAAATGGGCGATCAAATCGACTATTATTTTATGAAAGGAAATTCGATGGACGATGTAATCAGTGGTTATCGCACACTCACCGGAAAAGCGCAGGTGATGCCGAAATGGGCCATGGGATTCTGGCAAAGCCGCGAACGCTACAAAACCCAGGATGAACTGTTAAGCACTTTGGCTGAATTCAGGAAAAAACATATTCCGATCGATAATATTGTTCAGGACTGGTCGTACTGGGAAGTTGACAAATGGGGTAGCCATGAATTTGATGCTGCCCGTTTTCCTGATCCGGAAGGAATGATTAAGCAGGTGCACGACAATCATGCCCGTATTCTGATTTCCGTTTGGCCAAAATTCTACCTGGGCACCAGGCATTACAAAGAATTTGACGAAAACGGCTGGATCTATCAGCAAGCAATAAAAGACAGTATTCGCGACTGGATTTATCCCGGATACATCGGTTCGTTTTACGATGCTTACAGTGCCGATGCCCGCCAGCTTTTCTGGAAACAAATCAACGAAAAACTGTATTCGAAAGGAATTGACGCCTGGTGGCTCGATGCTACCGAACCTGATATTCTTTCGAATGCCAGCATTGAATACCGCAAAAAACTGATGAACCCGACTGCATTGGGGCCGTCAACAAAATACTTTAATGCTTTCGCGTTAATGAATGCCAAAGGAATTTACGAAGGCCAGCGTGCTGAAAATCCGGAAGACCGGGTGTTTATTTTAACCCGATCGGGATTCTCGGGTATGCAGCATTATGGAACCACTACCTGGAGTGGCGACATTGGAACTACCTGGGAAGATATGAAAGCACAGATTACTGCCGGAATCAATTTCTCGATGTCGGGGCTACCCTACTGGACCATGGACATTGGCGGGTTCTGTGTACAAAAGAAATTCGAACAAGCTAAAGAAGGAAGTGAAGACATGGAAGAATGGCGTGAACTGAATACGCGCTGGTACCAGTTTGGAGCCTTTGCCCCACTTTTCCGTGTACACGGGCAATTCCCTTACCGAGAGATTTACAACATTGCACCGGAGAAACACCCGGCTTACAAATCGATGTTGTATTACAACAAACTGCGTTACCGTTTAATGCCATATATTTACAGCATTACCGGTGCCGTTTATCACAACGATTACACCATGATGCGTGGTCTTGCGATGGATTTTTCAAGCGATAAAAAAGTGCTGAATATTGGCGACCAGTTTATGTTTGGCCCATCGTTGCTGGTTTGCCCTGTAACTGAATACAAAGCCCGGGAACGCGAAGTATATTTCCCCGACACAAAAGGCTGGTACGATCTTTATTCGGGAGAATTTATCGACGGTGGACAAGGGATATCCGTTGATGCACCCTACGAGAAAATGCCCTTATATGTTTGTGAAGGCTCTATCCTGTTAGCCGGGCCTGCAATTGAATACACCAACCAAAAACCGGACGCTCCTATCGATATTTATGTTTATACCGGGAAAGATGGTTCTTTCAAGTTGTATGAAGATGAATCGACCAACTACAATTACGAGGAAGGAAAATTTAGTGTTATTGTGTTTGAATATTCAGAAACGGAAAAAAGCCTGAAGATACTTCCGTGCCACGGAGAATTTGATGGAATGATCAAAGACCGCGTTTTCAGAATTCATAAAGTTTCAAAAGAACAAGCAATTCCTTTCCTTTCTGAAAAAGGACTGGTACAAACTGTTCAATATAACGGAGGTGCCACTGAAGTAAAATTGTAAATATTTGGTTTAGTTGAAAATAAAAGAAACCCGGGAAAGCATCTGCCGTCCCGGGTTTCTTGTTTCCTATCAAATCGGTATTACTACAGATTGTTCAGTAAATCGGCTTTGCCTTCGTTCACCAGTTTCAGGATCAACTCGCCAAACAAGGTATTTGCCCAGGCAAACCACGAACGGGTGAAATTAGCGGGATCATCTTTGTGGAAAGTTTCGTGCATAAATCCGGTGTCGGCATCGGTATCGCGCAGTGTTTTTATACACCAGCCGATTTCTTTATCGTCGGAGCTGGTCATTGCTTTCATAATAATACTCATCGGCCAAACCATGTCGTAACCAACGTGCGGGCCGCCAATTCCTTCGGCAGCTTTCCCTTTAAAGAAGTACGGATTATCCTCACTCCAAACCAGGTTTCGTGTATTCTGGTAAACCTTGTCGTTTCTATCGATCAACCCTAGATAAGGCAGGGCCAGCAAACTGGGTACATTGGCATCGTCCATAAAAGTATGGTTACCAAAACCATCCACTTCAAAAGCATAAACTTTACCGTGGCGAGGATGCTCTACAATTGCGTATTTTTCAATTGCATTTTCCACCTCATCAGCAAGTTCGCTGCACTCTTTTGCAAATGTTTTGTTACCGGTAACTTTGGTACTGATTTCAGCAAGCTGACGTAGCGAAACCACAGCAAATAAATTGGAAGGAATCAGAAAACCATAGGTTGTGGCATCATCCGACGGACGGAAAGTAGAATTGATCAACCCAACCGGTTTTAACGGACGGCCATAACCACCGTTTGAAACCGTATCGAGCTGACGGGTGGTTTCCCTTTCAAATTTGTAAGGCCCCAAACCGTCTTTGCGCTGTTGTTCTTTAAACGTTTTTACAATCAGTGCGGCTGCTTTTTGCCAATCGGCATCAAAAACAGAAGTATCGCCTGTAGTAAGCCAGTAGTTATAGGCCAAACGAACCGTATAAGCCAGCGAATCGATTTCCCATTTACGCTCGTGCAAACCCGGTTTCATATCGGTTTTATCACTCATCCAGTGTACCTCTTCTTCCTTGGTTTTATTGAAAGCATTGGCATAACGGTCTAACAAAACACACTGTGTCTGGCGGTTCACCACGCCGGCTAATAATTTTTTCAGTTCTTTATCATCATCGGCCAACGACATGTAGGGCCAAACCTGTGCGGTAGAATCGCGCAGCCACATAGCATGAATATCACCGGTGATCACAAACGTATCCGGTTTGCCGTTCAGCGTTCCAAATTCAACCGTTGTATCCAGTGTATTCGGGAAACAGTTTTCGAACATCCAGGCCAGTTTCGGATCCTTTAACTTTGCTTTTACTGAGGCAATTGCCTTTTCTACAACCTCCGAAGTAAAATGTCGCTTTCCCGGTGCCGGACGGTTGCTTGTATAATTCTTTTGAACCGATGCGGCCCACAATTGATTGGTCCCAATGAGCGATGCACCTGCTACGGCAATGGTTCCTTTCTTTAAAAAATCTCTTCTGTTAGTCATTTCCAGGTATTTTAATGTTTCTATTCTGTTTTAATTACGATATTTCCACCCGACTTTAATTGCTTGTCAGAAATAAAATATCCGTCAATTACTGATCCGTTAAAGGTAACATCCTGAATCTTATTTCCTGAATTTTCCTTTCGGATAATCGTTTTTTCTACGCCTAAATCCAGCTCAACCTGATCAAAAAGCGGAACCGAAACAATGTATTCGGCATCAGCCGGTGAATAGGGATAAAATCCCATGGCTGCAAATACATACCACGCCGACATTTCGCCGGCATCGTCCATTCCGCAAAGTGCCAAACCGTACTCTCCCATTCCGTAAAAATGGTTCATAATACTATCCAGGTATAGTTGTGATTTTTCCTGCTTACCGATAAACGTGTATAAATACGGAGCGCTGTGATCAGGCTGGTTTCCATGGCAATACTGCCCGATAAACGACGATACATTCCGTGCAATATAATGGGCATTCCAAGGAATTGAAAACAACGAATCGAGCTTGTTTTCAAAGGCTGCCTGGTCAGCATACAGGCCAATTAAACCTTTTGTATCGTGCGGGGCAAAAAATGTGGATTGCCAGGCATTGGCTTCGCGGTACATGTATTCGTAATATGGATATTCGGGATTAAAATTTTTCACCCAATCTCCATTTTCAAGCCTTCCGCGCATCAATCCGCTTGACGGATCAAACAGGTTTTTATAATTCGAAGTCCGTTTCATCAACATTTCATAATCACCGGGTTTATCCAGTTCTTTTGCCAGAAGCGCCACAGCATAATCATCGTACGCAAATTCCAGTGTTTTGGTAACTCCCGCTTTGGCTTTCGATTCAACATGCGGATTTTCTACTTCGGGGGTTGAAATGTACCCTTTTTCGATGTACTCGGCAATGTGAGGCCGCGTACCCCCCTCTTTTGTGGCATTGTTTAAAAGCAACTGATAGGCACTTTCAATGTCATAATTACGAATTCCACGCAGGTAAGACCCTGAAATAAAAGGAGCTGCATGGTCGCCATGAAAGAAAGTGGGCATAAAACCCGACTTTTCGCCTTTATCGATAAGCGACTGGATAACATCGGCAGTAACATCGGGCGATAACATCCCCAGTAAAACCAGCTTATTTCGGTAAGTGTCCCAAAGCGACGGGTTGGTGTAGTATCGAAAGCCTTTGTTCACTACTTGCCCGCTGGCATCGGTAAAATCTCCGTTAACATCGCTACGCAGCGCCGGCCATAAAAACGAGCGGTACAGCGATGAGTAAAACAATTCTTTTTGACGTTCAGTGCCGCCTTCAATCTTAATTTTTGAAAGCAAATTCTCCCAGGTTTCCGAAGCTTCGTTTTTTACTTGCGCAAATGTTTTTCCGTTCAATTCGGCCTCCAGGTTTTGTTGGGCGTTTTCGGTACTAACAAACGATAATGCGAGCTTAAGTTCCACCGGCTCATTCGATTTGTTTTCATCAAAAGATACAACGGTAATTTTGCGGCGTTCCTCACCCATTGTTTCAATGCCGGTAATCGTTTGGTTGGTTTCGGCATAGAAAAATATTTTATCGCCGGTTTGCTGATAGCCTTTGAAAGCCTTGTCGCCAACCTGTTCAATATTCCAGTCGCGCACCCGTTCGTTTGAACGCGCCAGGTTCAGCACCAGCTTTTGCGGCTTGTTTTTCGGATATTCATATTTATGGTAGCCGCAATGCAAGGTTGAAGTTAGCTTGGCATTAATTCCATAGCGATCCAGTTTTACCTGATAATAACCCGGTTCGGCTGATTCGTTTTCGTGACTGAATTCAGAGCTAAAATCGTGCTCATTAAAACCGTCGGTTACCGGAAGCACCGGAATATGGCACAGGTTCCAGTGTCCTTTATTGGTATGCGTAAATGCGTGGATTACATTGTCTTCGTATTCGTAACCGGCTCCGCTACGCCACTCGGTAATGGGGCTGAGTTGTACCATGGCATTGGGCAGCGATGCCCCGGGGTAAGTAAGCCCCGCCCACACACGCCAGTCTTTTGGCGGATTGTAGCCACAATCAATGCTGTCTTGCAAAGGAGCGGTACCCAGGAAGGGATTTACATACTGCGTCAGCTTTTCTTTTGTATCAGCTGTAGAATTATTATTTGGAGGGTTACAGCCTGACAGGGAAATCAATATAGTCAGGAAAAAGATCGTTCGTATCATTTTTAGTTGGTATTTAAGTGAAAGTCAAATTTCGAAGTATTATTTTATTATCGCGCAAACAAGCGGTTCTTCTATTAATGAATTAACATTTTGGCCCGGTACGTACTTTTTCCCGACACGATCTGAACAAAATATACTCCCGGAGAATCCGCTGCCGGCCGAAAATACATTTTCCCGTTGGGTGAAACCTGAATTGAATTTTGCATCTGAATGATTTGCCCCGACTGATTATAAAGATAAACATCGCACAACAAGCCGTTTTTCGCCGGCAGCTGAATACAAATTTCCGATCCGGAGGAAGCCGGGTTTGGAAATATGTTAACGATTGGTTCTTTTGTACCGCTTGCAATATCATCAATTGCGGTTACGGGATTTAAGGAATAATAGGCCACTGTCAGGAAAGCACCGGCGGCGGCAGCCTCTCCCATCATGCCAATTTCCGAAGGGGTTTCATTTCGCCTGTCTTTGTTCCATTTCCCTTCAGTATCTGAATAACTACTGGCATAATAGCCGAGTTTATCACGGTTATACGCGCTAACAAAATCCATAACGTCAGCGGCGATCGTAAAATATTTCTGATCTTCGGTTTCACGGTACATATCCAGCAAAGCATCAATCATATCGTCGCCACCCCAAAAAGAAATTTCACTTAATCCCTGCCCGGCTTTGTACCAATGATCAATGCAACTGTTCATCATTTCATGCGCATCATCGAGGTATTTTTGCTCGTTGGTGATTTGGTGCAAAAGAAGGGCATTCTGAATAACAACCGTTGTTTGGTAAGCACGGTAACCGCCACCCCAAACCGACTCGCCGTTTACTGTGCCGTTTAACGACCAGCTTCCGTTTTGGTAATAACTTGCCTGGTTAAATAATTTTGAATTTGAATCTTTGATTTTTACTGACAAATCGTTCTCCAGTTCGTAATATGCCAGTGCTTCGTTAAGGTATCGGTTTTCGTTGGTAACCTGGTACAATTTAGCTGCGGTGTAACTGGTGTAGTTCCCCGACATGGAAAACAACATTCCAAATCCCAGCTGGTCTTCATGTTGCGGAATAGCCCAGCGATCGTCGCGGATACCGTTGTTAAACTCATAGGCAATCTTCAGATTATCAAGCGTTGTTTCATCCTGCGACAAATCATAATACATGGTAAACGGCATCATCAGTTGTCCGTTGTCATCGTAAAAACGCGTACCGGTATTTCCGGGCAAAACAGCATAACCGGTCCTCCCGCCTTTTGTTACTTTGTAGCTTTCAATGGCATTCAAATAATTTTTAAGAAGCGTTTCGTACTTTTCAGGATTCAGTTTCCAGGCATGTACCAAAGCCCGCAGCATGTGCGATGCAGGCCACACAAAACTGGTTGCCTGTTTAAAGTTAAATGATGCATCAATCGATTCGGCATACAACCTATTACCTTTGTTGTAAAAATCATGGTGCATCTGATCCAGTAATTTTTCGCCATAATATTGGTACTTATTGGCGTATAAGTCAAGCGGCACTTTTGCCGGAAGTTCCTCTCCATCACCTATTTCAGCAGCAATATACAGGGTATCGTTTGTATAAGTTGTAATTTGTGCCTCCAAAATTAAATACGCCGAGTTGTCGTCAATCGAATGAAAAGTAACACTGCCGGCTGTTGGGGTTTCGGTAAGTTTCCAATTGGTAACTTGTTTGCCGGCAACATTTACCAATACCGAATCTTTTCCACTGTTTAGTATTTTCAGGCTTCCGTTTACCAAAATAAGGTCTTCTGTTACCCAGGAAGTCCCGGCTCCTTTTTCCAGCTTATGATTACCGGTAAGGTCGTTCACCGAATCGCCCTGTCCTTCGTTCAGAAGCCAGTTGGCCACCAGTCCGGTTTCATTTCCATTTAGCTGAATATCTTTATTCGAATTAATTTCTTCTTCTGTACGGGCTGTATCCCAAATTCTGAAATCGGCCAGTTTCCCATCCAAACGCCGGTTTTGCCATGCTGAGCCTTCACCTATAAAAAGATGGGAGCCCGACATAATCATTGATTTACTCAGTGTTTTGGAGCCTACTACAATTCCATCAACATAAATTTTCACCACATTCCCCGAACTCATTGTAACCGCAACATGCTGCCAGATCCCCAGCTTTAGCTGTGCAGCAGAACTTGTTGTTGCTTCCCAATCACCGGTTCCTACATTCATTTCCAGTTTTCCGCTTGAATCAAAACGAAAAGCAAAACCCACCGACCCCGAAGTACCACTCCACGATTCATCGGCCAATATGTAGTTCCCGGCCCAACTGTCAACAAATATCCGGGTTTCGATGGTAAAATCGCCGGAAACGTATTGATTAAAAGTACCGCAATCAATGTAACTTTCAGCTTGTGAAGCATCAAACTTTAACACATACGATTGTGCCCCGGATGGCAATGAAAAGGCAAGCAAAACCAGAACGATGATACCAGGAATCATGAATCGGATGTGTTGTGTTATTTTCTTCGTTGCCATAATGATTTGCTTATTTTGTGTTTTCAGATATTTTATACGTATCAATTAATTTTTGTGCTTCTTCGGCAGTAATTTCCGAGACACAACCGTGTCTGGCATCGGGCGGAAAATGGACATCTTCTTCCACTTTCCAATTCACCAGGTCGGGAGAATAAGAGGCTCCAAAACGATTGGTCATACAATAATCGTAATACAGTATCCAGCCGGGTTTTACGGGATCTTTTATCACTGTTGGCCCTTCGGTAATTACCGGAACAATTTGCCCGTTGTTTAGAGGGCCTTCAATAATTTCATAAGGCCCTTCCAACTGTTTTGAAGTGGCTACCCTGATGGCACGCCGCTCACCTGTTTTTGCACCAAATTCTTCCTCTTTATGAAAAAGATAGTAAATATCGTTGTGTTTTAGTAAAGTTCCGTCGATAACCGAATAAGTCGGTTCGAAAAATACCTTTGCGGGCGTAAAACTTTGCCAGTCTTTGGTTTTTGAAAACCACAAACGGCTTTCTTTCCAGCCGGCATCTTTAAACGACGACGACCAGATAAGCACATACTCTTTGTTTTCATCGTCGTAAAACCACTCGGGCGCCCAAATATTATTGGCCAGTATTTTACCCGAATCATCACGCACATCTTTCATAAGGGGAAGTGTTCCTTCCACTTTCCAGTTGATTAGATCTTTTGATGTTGAGTACAAACATCCCGGCCCCAAATGTTCGCGATCGTATCCTTTTCCCATCCCTGTTGTCAGAATCCGCCATTTCCCATCCGGACAGCGGCGAACATACGGATCGCGCATCCACTGGTCCCAAATTGGTTTATTGTCGTTTAAAGGAAACCAATGCCGCCCGTCGTTCGACAAAGCTACATGCAGTTTGGCCTCCAGCATCGGGTCGGGCAATGGTACTTCAACCGTATTCCCATCCGCATCAATCTCAATCCGGGTGGGATAGCGCTGCCGAAAGTAGGTTAGCATGAGTACATCTTGATTCTCTTCAATTTTGAATTGAACCCCTGCCATACTACTCTCCGCCTGGAGTGAGGAGTTTTTGTCCGGCATCAAGTCATTCGACTGAGCCAGTACCGTCAGAAAAAAGATATTCAGACAGGCTGACAACAGAAATTTCATTAAAGGAAAACGCCTTGTCTCTATTTGCAAATAAGTCAAGTTAATATGGTTCATGATTAAATTTAGTTGATTTAGGTTACTGCGCACTGATAATCTTGATACAAGAGCACGAACTTATTCACTCACTCTCCCGACAAATTTCATAACAAGTTGACCTTGCTCTTGTCTTCGTCTTCAGCATTATGGGTTAATCAACCCTTCGTTTTGCAAAAGGGCTGCCGCTTCTATGAGCATACAACCGCTGAGCTGCTCCGGTAATCCGGTAATCGAACCCGGCTTTACACTCCAGTCAGGACCAAACAGAATAGCTGGTTTGGCAGTTCCCTGCGTCCACAATACTTCAGCATTGTAGCGGATAAACTGAATATAGCGCTTTTTTGCTGATGCATCCAGACGGTCCTGAAGAATCAGGTCGGTGAAATAGCGAATAAAAATTCCTTTGAAAAGACCGCCGTCGCCGGTTCCTTCACTTTTAAGGACAGAGTTATTGGTCAGGCTACTGGTTGTATAATCAGCAACCAGAACAGCATCATTCAGATAAGCCTTTTCGTTGAAAATTTTATATAACTCAACTGCAGAGCCAATAAACGTTCCCTGGTTGTAGGTGAAGACCCAATCAGTATTGATCTCTCCGTTTTCGCTGTTGATGTTGTCATAAACCATCCCGTTGTTCATGTTCACCAAAGTCGCCTTTTCCCAATTATAGATCTTTAGGGCCCACTCTTTATTACTTTCATCCCCAAACTCTTGGTACAAGCGGGCTGCCAATATGCAGGCCGGACCGTTTGAACAAGCATTTTTGCTCCATTCCATTCCTTTTTTCCATGTGATACCGCCTCCAGCATTGTCATTCCATCCGGTTTTAATGTATTCCCATAATTGTAAAGTAGCCTCTTTAAATTTAGGGTCATTGGTATCCTGCCAGACACGTAATGTGGCTAATGCAATCCATTCCATATCATCATAGAAATCGTTTTCAAACGTATTTCCGTTTCGAGCTTTTACACCTTCGTACCAGTTGTCGAAGTATGCACTATACCTCGCATCGTCGGTTCGCAGCCAGGCATCGGTAAGGACGTCCAGCGCATGAGCCTGCGGCCAGTAATTCCAATCAGCTTTCCCGTTACTGTCATAGAAAAACCACTTTCCTTCAGAATTCCAGAACGAACTGGCCAATGACATACTACTGAGGTTTGCCGCTGCGTTCCAGTCTATTCCTTCTTCTTCCGGTTCAGGAACAATGTCTCCGTCATCGTCACACGATATCAACAATGCTGGTAGCAGCAATGCCATATACAGCCATTTTCTCATATCTTTTTCTTTTGAATAATAGCCGGAAGTATTAGTTACTTCCGGCTATTGTATTAACTATGAACTTATTTTGTTATTGAATGCGTATAGGGTTGCCCCGCCTGCAGATAAATAGTATAATCGGCCGGAACGTCATCAAAATCACCCATCAGTTTCCACTTGTTATCCCACTGGGTGAGGTCGGTAATTAATTTGATATAATAGTACGATTCCGGGCTGGTTGCTGTAGGCCTGGAATCCGTTCCATTCAGCGTACCCCACTCCAATTCAGTCTCTGGATCGGCTCCCCCGTTTTCCTTCACGAACATACGGAATTTATACCGTTCATCCCGTCCCCATCCTTCTTGTTTAAAAGTAACGGTCTGGTCTTCAGCCCGGAAAATTCCGTTTCCGACGTATGGAAGATCGAATAAGATCTGCCCTTCGGGAGAGAAGTAGAAACCGATTCTTGTAACAAGTGCGTATGTACAGGCACCCGTGTTGAAATCAAGCGTAATTCTGTAAACACCTGTTGTTTCAACAGTAGAAGTACCACTTTCCTTTATTAAGCCTCCGTCAGTATAAAAAACTCTGGGAGTGCCGGAAGTGCCGTCGGTGAAATAAAATGATTCGCCTGCAGTTAACTGGGTGTAAGTCTCAAACTCGCCTCCGGCAATTGCTTTCATTTGATGAGCTTGTGAAAGGTTATCTCCACCTTCAGAGCCTTCGCCTGTTACATAAACATCGATTGGCAGATCTGCAAAACCAGCCAGACGCGTAACTGTAATCGTTCGCTCCTCTTCGCCTTTGAGCGTTTTAAGGCCTTTTGAAGAGAAAACGGTCCACTTAAAACTTCCGGTTTCCGAAGAACCGAGCCCCATCATGCCAGCGATTTTATTTAATTGCTTGTGCGTGATGGTTACATTATTGTACAGTCCGTTATTATCTGCTGAAGTCAAATAAACAGGATCGGAGAAGTCACCATCCGCTTTATCAAAAGCGATTTGATAAACAGCCGTTCCGGTTTCCTCAACATCACAATACTCCCACTCAAAATAGGAGGAAGCGCCCACTGAGGTCTCCAAAACTATTTCTTTACCATCCATAGGTTCGGTCAATGCGCTGACTGCCGTCAACCGGGTATCCACGTCGCCTCCATCGTCCTCGCATGCAACTAACGCGAGAAACAGAGAGGCTATAATTGTTAATCTGATCAATATCTTTTTCATCTGTTCAGGTTATTTTATTACCAAGTTATGAGTATAAGGCCCTTCAGGATTCAGAGAGAAGGTGATATCGTATGTTTTATCGCTCCAACCGTCTGTTGCCGGGGATTTCCATATTTGGTTGTTTGTCCACTGCTCAACATTCGTTTTTTCAACCATGTAGTAATACGCTTCATTACCTGTTGGTTTACTGTCATTATTGACAGCTCTCCATTCGGTTTCGCCTTCAGAACTTTCCATGCGGAATTTGTACCGATCATCTGAATTTTCACCTCCACTTAAGCCGGTGATGGTATAATTAGTTACTTCCCACACGCCATTACCTATGTAGGGCAGTTCAACCTTCAATTGCGACCAGTTCAGATACAAACTGACTTTGGTGACCTCTTTTGAAGTGAAAGAGCCTATGTTAAAGTCGAGGTAGTATTTATAAACTCCGGTTTTGGAAACCGAAGAAGTTCCACCAACCACAACTTTTTCTCCCGTTAAAGAGAATTCCAGCGGGGTGCCGCTTGTAGCGCTCACAAACTTGAAGCTTTCACCTTCGGTCAGTTGGGTATAAATTTCAAATTCACCATCGGCCAATTTTTTCATTACAAGCGCTTCGGAAAGGTCATCACCGTTTTCTGTTGCTGCACCGGTGATGTACAAATTATCCGGAATGTCGGCCAAGCCTGACAAACGGGTTAACGAAAGTGTCCTTTCTTCTTCCGCTTTCATCGGACTGATTCCTTTTGAGGAAAAAACAGTCCATTTGAGTGTTCCCTGCTGCGAAGACTCGATACCCGCCAATGCAGCAATCTGATTCAATTGCTTGTGTGTGAAAGTGGCATGGTTACTCCCGCCGTTATTATCGGCTGCTGCCACAAAAAGTGGTTCAGAGAAATCTCCGTCAGCTTTGTCGAAAGCAACTTCATACAATACCATTCCGCTGTCTTCAGCCCTGGCTGGTTCCCATTCAAAATATAAAGTAGCCGAAGCTGAAGCTTGTAGCGTAATTGTCTTTCCATTATCCGGTTCATAAAGCGAACGGACTGCCGTTACATCCAAATCTCTTACTTCACCATCGTCGCTGCACGCGATGAAAGCAAATATAAAAGAAGCTACTGTTAACAGTTTTATCAATATTTTTTTCATACGTAGTTTAATTTTAAACGCTGATTAATAAATGATTAATAGCCTGAGTTCTGGGTAAGGTTATCATTGATATCCCGCTGTGACTGAGGCACTGCGAACAGATAATCCCGTTTACTGTCAAATCTCCTCTCATCCAGTTGGATATACTGCGTATTACCAGCGGCGAACTTCGCTCCGTGAGGATTTCCGTTCATCACTGTTTCGATCGTTCCCCAGCGACGGATATCAAAAAGCCTCAGGCCTTCGATAGCCAGTTCGATGCGGCGTTCATTGCGGATTATTTCACGAAGGTCTCCTGCCGGATAGCTCAATGCATCTGTATCGGTAAATCCTGCCCGAACACGGATCGCCCGGATCGTTTCGTTCCAGGTGCTTTCGTCCATTTGCCCCAGTTCATTTTTAGCCTCTGCATACATTAGCAGCACGTCGGCATATCGCATCAGGATCAGGTTCAGGCCCGCGTTAACACCTATAGGTGCTGTTGGATCAAAATATTTCCTAAGGTAATATCCTGTCCCTGTTGAATTTTGGCCTGGCCCTGCATATTCGTCCAGGTTAGAAGCGCCCGCCTCCGCTGAGGAACCGGGTTTGATGTAAATGGTAGAAGTTGTTCCGTCACCTTTTTCCCACTGGTATTCGTGGTAAACGATCGTGGCTTCAAAACGCGGGTCTCTGTTCTCGTAAGGATTATCTTCATTATATCCTGAATTTGCATCGTCAATATCCTTCCCGTTTTTCATGAGATAGGTATCAACCAATTCCTGTGTAGGAGCAAAAGCGTTGATCCGTCCACCCACCGAAATAGGAATGGCATCGTAAAACTCGCTCCATGTCCTTTCAGGGTAAACATAACCGAGATCAAGTATTACTTCATCATTGTACTCATTTTCAGGCAGAAATAGACCTGAATAGCTTGAAAAAAGCTCATACTGTCCATAGGTACCATCCATGATATCTTCACAAATAGAAGCCACATTTGTCCAGTCATTCTCATACAAATAGGTTCGGGACAACAGGGTCATCGCTGCCCCGCTGGTAATCCTGCCTTTATCCGAAGTGTCGTATTCTCCTTTATCCGGAAGTATGGTTGCGATTTCGTTGAGTTCATTTCTAACGAAATTGAGCACATCCGATTTGGGTGACCGTGTCACATTGTTCGCTTCCTCCAGGCTCAGGTTCTGTTCAAACAAGGGCACATCGCCATAGTGGGTTGTGAGACGGAAGAACAAAAAGGCGCGGATAAACCTGGCTTCAGCTTTCATTCTTTCTTTCAGCGTTTCATCCATATTGGGAACTAAATCAACATTCTCCAGAAAGGTATGACAGGTTTTGATTCCCTCGTAACAATTTCTCCATTCGTTGGCAAAGCGACCCAAGGCAGCATCAGCCTGTCCCGAAGTGATGATCTTTTCATCGGTATTTCCGCGGCCTTCGTATAGATTGTCTGACAACCTTTCGTTAGCAAAGAAATAGTTGGCACCAAACATCTGGCTATACGCCATATTTAAAACGGCGGAAGCTTTGTCCGGTGATGTCCAGTAGTTCAAATCGGTAAATTTATTCGTGGGTGCCAAGTCCAGGTCGTTACACGAAGTAAAAAATGTCAGCAACATCACTACAATTCCTACGTAGTATTTTCTTATCTTTTTTTCCATGGTTTGCGTGTTTTAAAATTCCAATTCCAATCCAAATCCATAATAAACCAATGTTGGATAGTTACGGGCGCTGTTGGCTCCAACACCGCCTATTCCCCCCATGTTATTTCCGAATTCAGATGATTCCGGATCAATAAAAGAGTTTTTCGATAGTGTCAACAGGTTTTGCGCATTAATACTCGCACGCAATTTCTGAATTCCAATCCTTGATGTTAACCTTTTTGGTACGGTATATCCCAATTGGATATTTTTAACCCGAAGGTAAGCTCCATCTAAAAGGTAGATATCAGTACCTGCTTTTCCCCAGTTGTTTGAAGAAGAAGAAGAACTAGGAGCTACAAGGCGCGGCCACTTCGCATCAGGATTGGTGGGCGTCCAGAAGTCCAACTGATGTTGATAAATGGCGTACGAATAGTTCGAGTGGAAAGGCTCTATCAATTCACCGCGGACATACATGTCACGTTTCCCTACTCCCTGTAGCAAAACACTAAAATCAAAATTTTTGAATGAGACATCATACGTGAAACCGAAAGTGTACCTTGGAAAAGCATTCCCCAGTACCACGCGATCTTTGTCGTCAATAACTTCATCTCCATTAATATCCTTATACTTCACATCTCCTGGTTGCACAGAAGCTCCTACCGGAAGAGCGCTATTGGCTATTTCCTCATAACTTTGAAAGTATCCGTCGGTCTTATACCCAAAATAAGAACCCAGCGCTTCACCTTCGCGAATCACCTTGTACAACTGGTCATTCTGATCGATACGTTCTTTCCCTCCGAAATCGGTCACTTCATTTTTCGAATCGGCAATGTTCAGGTTGAACCGGTGATTGAAATTTCTAGACTTCAAACGGTAGGTCAGGGTTGCTTCCCATCCTCTGTTTCTCATTTTCCCGGCATTCTCTTTCGCTGCATCACTTCCGAACACGGTTGATACTTCGGGTGAAAGCAGGATATCTGTCGTTTCTTTGTTGAAGTAGTCGAGGGACACATACAAGCTTCCATCGAAAAATCCGGCGTCCAATCCAACATTGAGGTTAGCCGATTTTTCCCAAGTCAAATAAGGATTGCCGTAGGTATATCCTGTTCCCGGAACGGATTCATTGTTGAATACATAAGTATTCTGATACATTTGATAAACCGTTTGGTAAGAGTAGTTGGCCACGTTCTGGTTACCCAATACGCCATAGGAAGTTCGGATTTTCAAATCGCCGATACGATCACTGTAGCTTTTCATGAAACTTTCAGACGAAAGTCTCCAGGCTGCAGAAACCGAAGGAAATAAACCCCAGCGCTGATCTTCTGCAAATTTTGAAGAGCCGTCATACCGGACCGTAACATCCGCATAATATTTGTCCATATAATTGTATCCTCCGCGTACAAATACGGATGTAATGCTGGTTTGATCGGTATCTCCATTACTGTTTTTGTTATTAACGCTTTGTACCGATTCATCAGTAGTTGGAAGCCCCAGATCTTCGTCTGTATATTCCCAGGCGATCCGGCTTGCTTTAAAAGTATATGATTCGTTGGAAACACCCAGCAATCCACTCACGTTGTGAACAGAGTTGAATGTGCGCTCGAAGTCCAGCATAAACTGTGTACTCAAAGTGTACCTTTTGCTATTATAATCTTCGGTAAGCGTATTTGAATGGATATATGAGACTGGTGTTTCAAGATCAGCCGATGAGTACAACGGCACTTTCATATCTCTACGGAAACGGTGATGCTGAGTCAGGTCAAGGCCTACCAGTCCTTTGGCTTTTAAGCCATCAATAATACTAAAGTCGAGGCCTAAACTACCGATAAAATTATCTTCATCCTTTTTTTCATAGCCCCCGTCAGTCAGGCGTGCCATGGTATTGTCATCCCCAATCACGTCGTTAATCAACCACTTGCCGTCTTGCTGAAACTTATAATAGTAATAAGGCGGAATACGCGAAGAGTTGATAATGGTATTTCCGGTTCCTCCGGCTATTGTTTTTTCATCTCTTCTGGTATAAGCCATTAAAGAGGTGAGCTTGAATCTTCCGTATTCCGTTGTATTGTTGGCACGGAAGTTATAACGCTTCATTCCAAAATCTCCGACAAAGTTACTTTCCTGGTCGAAATAACCGGCTGATATCATGTATGTGCTGTTCTCGTTGCCCCCGGAAACACTCATGTTATAATTTTGTTGCAGCCCTTTATCCATGATTTCATTCAGGTACCAGAATTCTTCGCTGCGGTTTTCATATAAATCTCGGATCTGTGCCGACGTAAATATAGGGGCGTTCCCTACATTCATATTCGCCTGGTCGCGGAGCATAGCGTTTTCCCAGCCCTGCACTGGCTGAAACAAGATATCCGGATCCTGATAGCCAACCATGCTGCTGAACTTAACCAGCGGCCTTCCGGTTTTGCCTCCTTTTCTGGTTGTGACCAGAATTACTCCGTTAGCAGAACGGGAACCGTAAATGGCAGCACTACCGGCATCTTTCAGTATCGAAATATTTTCGATGTCGTTCGGGTTTAGGTTGTTCAAGGTCCCTGTACCAGAAATCAATCCGTCGATAACGATCAATGGGTCATTGTTACTCATCGTACTAACTCCCCGAATATTGATACTCATGTTGTTATCGTTTGGATTCATACTCTTTTGCTGAATGACCAGGTTGGCCGAAGCTCCCTGTAGAGCCTGCGTTGTATTACTCACTGGCCGATCTTCAATAATATCAGAGTTGACCTGATCTACTGCGCCAACCAAATTTTTCTTTTGGCGGGTACCATAACCAATTACCACAACTTCCTCGATACCAATGGCATCTTCCCGCATTACAACCGAAATATTGGTTTGGCCTGCAACCGCAATTTCCTGCGTTAGCATGCCCACAAAAGAAAAGGTGAGTACTGCATCGTCCGGAACATTAGCTAAAGTGTATCCTCCGTCAATATCCGTAACTGTTCCCTGCACCGTCCCTTTCACAACTACGCTTACTCCCGGTAAGGGAAGATTGTC
>JBKEDN010000048.1:0-8459 GCA_047975435.1 Draconibacterium sp.
AGAAGTTAAGCCCGCCAGCGCCGATGGTACTGCGTAACAGTGGGAGAGTAGGTCGCTGCCAACTTTATCAAGCCTGTGTTCTTTTGAGCACAGGCTTTTTTTATGCAATAAATCAACGATAATGCCGTTTTGGCAATATCAATAGCTGTTGTTTAATGAAGAAATTCTTTACTAACCTAATTAACTCAAACTATTTTTTTGTTTCGCTTATTGCTTTTGTTATTACATTACCGTTATCTCAGGCGTTAGTTTCTGTATGTAGTGGTGTAATGCTTTTAACAGCATTATGCGAAGATTCATTATCAAATAAGTTGGATCGTTTTCGGGAACGAAAGTATCTCCTTCTGATACCTTCTGTTTTTATTCTCTATTTTGTAAGTAGCTTATTAACAAACGATTCTTCATTCTATGATGTAAGAAAAGCTTTGTTTTATTTCGTAATTCCTCTTTCTTTTGTATTTGGGAAGGGCTTAAATTCAAAACAGAAAAGATATGTTTTCTATGCGTTTGTATGTTCAGTGCTTCTTGCCATTATCATTTCTTTAATAAGATGGCAGTTTGTAAAGAATACAGGAGGTTTTGAAATTCATAAAATAAGTCTGATCTCACATATTCGCTTTAGTTTTCAGCTAATATTGGCTGCTTGGTTTTGTGTGTTCCTTTTGTTACAAAATGCACATAATATTCAAGTTAGCAGAAAAATTATTTTGGGTACGTTAATCCTCATTTTTCTTGCTTTTTTGCTTTTACAACAATCACTAACAGGAATATTGGCTATAACTGCGAGTGTTGTTTACTTTGTATTTTATCTTATCATTCATACAAAAAGAAAATGGAAATTTGCCGGTACTGCCATTTTAATTGTATTGATTGTTTTTCCCGTTTGGTATATAATAAATGCAGTTGATGATTTTTATGATATTGACAAAATCGAGATCAATGATCTTGAGTTAAAAACGGCCCGGGGGAATATTTACAAGCACGACCTCAATAATCCAATGGTTGAAAACGGGCACTATGTAAATATTTACATTTGCGAACCCGAAATGAGGGAGGAATGGAATAAGATTTCAGAAATTAAATATGACTCCATTGGGGCAAGTGGTTATCGTGTGGCGGCTACGCTGATGCGTTATCTCACCTCAAAAGATTTAAGGAAGGATGCCGAAGGGGTAAAGGCCTTATCACAACGGGATGTGAAAAATGTAGAAGCCGGAATAGCTAACTATATTTTTGAAAAGCGTTTTTCTTTGTATCCCCGGATTTATCAAACAATATGGGAATATTACGTTTTTTCGCAAACCGGAGACGCCAATCATCAGTCGTTTTCTCAGCGAATAGAATTTGCAAGGGCCGCGATTACAATTATTAAAAAGAACTTCTTTTTTGGTGTTGGTACCGGAAACTGGAAACTGGAGTTTGCAAAAGCTTTCAAAGAAAATAATTCAAAACTGGATAAAAATTTGTATGCATCTTCCCACAATCAATACCTTAATTACATGGTAAAATTCGGAATGCTTGGATTTCTTTTCATAATGTTTGCCTTGATTTTCCCTATCGTAAAAACCAGAACTTATCGAGATTCGTTTTTTATGGTTTTTCTGATTTTTATGTTTGTTGCCAACTTTGCCGATTCCAACCTTGAATCTCATATGGGGAGCTCGTTTTTTTTCTTTTTTTACTGTTTGTTTATCTCCGGTCCAAAGGATTACCTTTTGCTGGGTGCATCTTCGAACCGATAAACATATATAGAGCAAATCAATCAGATTTTACGAACCTTTTGTATTTCCTGATGTTCTTTTAACAAACTGGAATAAAAAGGAATTATGGAAAGAAGAAAATTTATTATTACAGCAGGAGTAGCGGCGGTGGCGGCCCCAATGTTGGGGACACTCGCTTCGTGTGCAGCGGAAACGAAAGCATTTGAGGGACATACATTTCCTGAATTGGGTTATGCATACGATGCTTTGGAACCGTATATTGATGCTCAAACCATGGAGCTTCACTACTCAAAACACCACAAAGGATATTATACAAAGTTTATGGCAGCAGCCGAAGGAACGGAATTACTGAAAACCCCAATGGAACAAATTTTTGCTGAAATTAGCAAGCAGCCCGAAGGGATCAGAAACAATGGTGGAGGATATTATAATCACACGCTTTTCTGGGAAAATATGACCCCGTCGCAGGGAGAAATACCGGCAGCACTAAAAAGCTCGATTGAAAAAGACTTTGGCTCGGTAGAAGCTTTTAAAGAACAATTTGGGAAAGCAGCCAAAACACGATTTGGGAGCGGTTGGGCCTGGTTGTTGGCCGACAAATCCGGTAAGTTAGTTGTTTCGTCAACAGCAAACCAGGATAACACGTTGATGGATATTGCAGAAGTAAAAGGAACTCCCTTGTTGGCACTCGATGTTTGGGAACATGCTTATTATTTGCATTACCAGAATAAAAGAGCAGACTACGTCGATAATTTCTGGAACATCGTTAACTGGGATGTTGTGAATGACCGATTAACAAAAACATTAGCATAAACAGTTTTTGGCACTGTGCTTAAGGCTCATTACTTTTGGTAAAATTTAAAAGTAATGAGCCTTAATTTTTGCTTTATTGGTGCCGGAAATCTGGCAACTCATTTGTCCTTTGCCCTGAATAAAAGGGCAGGAAGCGTAATCCAGGTTTACAGCCGAAGTGTTGAGTCAGCACAGTCGCTTGCAAAAAAGCTGGGTACTTCTTTCACAACATCAATTAAAGAAATTACGCCGGACGCAGATGTTTATTTTATCGCATTAAAAGATTCGGTAATCTCTGATGTACTGGCAGAAATAGATTTTCAAAATAAATTGGTGGTGCATTGCTCCGGGAGTTTATCCATGACTATATTAAAAGATTTTTCTTTGAACCACGGAGTTCTTTATCCATTGCAGACTTTTTCCCGAATGCGCAGTATGGACTTCGCCCAAATTCCGGTTTTTATTGAAGCCAATAATACCGAAAATCAGGAAACCTTAATTACACTTGCAAGGGAAATATCAGGGAAAGTAACAACGATGGATTCTGCACACAGAAAAAGTTTGCACATTGCGGCTGTTTTTGCCTGTAACTTTGTAAATCATTTTTATACGCTAGCTGCCGAATTTCTCGATTCGCAGGATATTCCCTTCAATGTGCTTCATCCGCTGATTATGGAAACAGCAATGAAAGTACAGGAGATGCCCCCAAAAGTGGCACAAACCGGGCCGGCTGTACGTTTCGACGAAAGTATAATAAACGATCATTTGCAGGTGTTGGAAAAATACCCTGAAAAGCAGGCGTTGTATAATTTAATTTCTAGAAGTATTTTTGAACATCATCAAAAGAAATAAATATGGGCTTTTTTAAAGACGAGTTATTAAATGTAAAGGGTTTTGTGTTTGATGTGGATGGAGTATTGTCAAAAGATACCTCGCCTTTAAATGAAGACGGAGATCCGGTGCGCACAGCAAATGTAAAAGATGGTTTTGCAATCCGGAATGCAGTAAAAGCCGGTTATCCGGTAGCCATTATTACCGGTGGTTTTATCGAGCGGGTAAGGCTGCGTTACGAAAAACTTGGTGTGGAGCATTACTACGATAAGGTGCGCGATAAAGTGGAATCACTCAATGATTTTCTGAGCAAAACAAACCTCGGTGCGCGTGATGTTATGTTTATGGGCGATGATCTGGTAGATTACCGGGTGATGAATGTGGCCGGACTTGCCGTTTGTCCCAAAGACGCAGTTCAGGAAATTAAGGAAATCTCCAAATATATTTCCGATAAAAATGGCGGCGAGGGTTGCGTACGCGATGTAATTGAGCAAACCATGAAGGCACAGGGAAAATGGTTTACACCCGAAATGTTGAACGCCCGGGCTTTTTGATATGAATTGGTTCCCACAATATAATTTTATCCTAGCGTCCAAATCTCCGCGCAGGCAGCAATTGTTACAGTCGCTGGGAATTAGCTTTGCAGTGCATACAAAAGAAGTGGAGGAAGTTTGGCCGGCCGGTTTGCAAACGGAAGAAGTCCCGGTATATCTTGCTGAACTAAAAGCCGGTGCATTTAAAACAGAACTGGGTAAAAATGATCTTTTAATTACAGCAGATACCGTGGTATGCCTTGGTAAAGAAATCCTGGGCAAGCCGGAAAATTATGAAGATGCCTGTGCGATGCTTCAACGATTAAGCGGAAAAGAACACCAAGTAATAACCGGTGTTTGTTTAACTTCGGAGGACAAAAGAAAATCGTTTTATTCGGTAACAAATGTCGAATTTAAAACACTCACCGAAGTCGAAATCGAATATTATGTTACTCATTTTAAACCCTTCGATAAAGCAGGTGCATACGGTATTCAGGAATGGATCGGAACCATCGGAATCAAACATATCGAAGGTTCCTTTTACAATGTAATGGGGCTTCCCATTCAAAAACTATACGAAAAAATTCAATCATTTTAACCCAATAAATTTCCGGTTATTTTACTTCAGTGGGCTGCTTTTTCGTCTCTGGTAAGCAAAGACGCCAACTTTTATTTTAACCTCCAAAAAGGTTACATTATTTAATGTGTTACATAACAGAGGCTTAAATCGAAAATTGTGCTTAACATATTTCGCGTTTAATTCGTAAATTGAATAGAAAGACCGAAATAAATCAAATTTCTATATCATGAATTATCCGATTAAATTAATCACATTGTTTTTTTTCACTTTCGTTCTGATCGGTGGTTGTTCATTGCAAAAAAATGAAAAAGCAAAGGTTGGATTTTTAATTCACGCCTTAGATCAGGAACGGTGGAAAAATGACCGCGATTTTCTGGTTCAAAAAATTGAAGAACTGGGAGGTACGGTGATCGTAAAAGTTGCCGATAACAATGCCGAAAAGCAATTGACACAGGCAAAAGAAGCGCTGGCCAATGGTGTTAATGTTCTGGTGGTTGTTCCTGTTGATCAGTTTGCAGCAGCGGCAATAGTAGAAGAAGCCCACGCACGTAATGTTAAAGTTATTTCATACGACCGCCTGATTAAGAACTGTAAACTCGATTATTATGTGTCAACCGACAATATTGAGATTGGTTCTTTGCAGGCAACTTATCTGACAAGTATTAAACCTACAGGTAATTATGCTTTAATTGGCGGGGCAATGGGAGATAACAACAGCCAGTTGTTGTACCTCGGACAGCGAAATGTGTTGCAACCACTGGTTGAGAAAGGAGATATTAATATCATCTACAACGAGTTTACCGATCATTGGGGAGAAGAAGAAGGATATGCGCAAACAAAGAAAATTGTTGCACTTCCGCAGAAAGTTGATGCTATAATAGCAGCTAACGATGCCATTGCAATGGGAGCAATAAAAGCGTTGCAGGAGGCCGACAGGGACGATGTTTTATTAGCCGGAATGGATGCCGACTTGCCAAATCTGCAGGAAATAGTTGCCGGGCATCAAACCTGTACCGTGTATAAACCCTATGATAAACTGGCCACGGCAACCGCCGAACTCGCTTTTCAGCTTGTGAAAAACGGCGGCTTTGAAAATACTTTTCAAACCGTAAGTAACGGTGCGAAACTGGTACCCACCGTATTTTTCAACGGAATGATTGTCAACAAGGAGAATCTGAAACTTACAGTAATTTCAGAGGGCTATCAAAAAGAAGAGGAGGTTTATAAGTAGAGGGGACAGAATAACAGGAAAGGGCTTCATTTGAGGCCCTTTTTTTTGAAAGTCCTCAAAATCGCAAGTACAGTTCAACATTTACGGATACAGTCAGGAGTGTCGGCTGTAATTGTTTTTTGATACAACAGTTTATATCTCCTTTCTGGAATTGATGGTTCCTGCGCATGACTGACAAAGGGAGAATCTATTTGCATTAGAATAAGAATGGTTTTTATTTATTATAGACTTATTGGTCTTTTTTGTAGTTCATTTTCAAATACTTTGCAGAGATTTTATACTTTTGTCGCGATTTTGAGAACAATATTTCAGAAAATTGGAGAAACATAAAGTTATACAACTAAGGCATTTAAGCGATTCCACTTTTGTAATCCGTATGGAGCGAAACGGAATGCCATTTCAAACCGGTCAGTTTCTTATTTTAAGTTTGAACGGACAAATCGACCGGCGCGAATATTCGGTGTACAGTGGCGAAAACGACGATTTCCTGGAAGTGCTGGTGCGCGAAGTGGATGGAGGAAAAGTTTCAGCTAAATTAAAACGCCTGAAACCCGGCGACCGGCTGGATGTGGATGGTCCTTTTGGTTTCTTTAAATTTTCGCCCGATATGTTTTCTACCCAAAAATTTCTGTTTATTGCCACCGGAACCGGGATCAGTCCTTTTCACAGTTTTGTAAAAACGCATCCCGGTATGGATTACCGGTTGATACACGGAGTACGTTATGCGGAAGAGGCTTACGATCATAAGGATTTTGATACCAAAAGGCTTACGTTGTGTACATCGGCTGATAGAAACGGCGATTTTGAAGGCCGGGTAACAGCCTTTGTGGCCGAACAGAAACTGGATGCGGAAACCAACTGTTTTCTTTGCGGAAACAGTGAAATGATATACGAAATGTTTGATATTTTAACCGGAAAAGGAATACCGGTTTCGAACATTTACAGCGAAGTTTACTTTTAATAATTTTTCATGAAGTATCACGTAATAACATTGGGGTGTCAGATGAATTTATCTGACGGAGAGCGGGTGATTTCGGTACTGGACAAAGCAGGTTACCAGTGGACGGATAATGAAGAGGAAGCCAACCTGATCGGGATTTTGGCTTGTTCGGTACGGCAAAAGGCCATCGATAAAGTGTATTCACGTATTCATAAATGGAATAAGTGGAAGAATCATAAAAACCTGATTACCTTTATTTCGGGATGTATTTTACCCGACGATCACGAGAAGTTTCTCAAACTTTTCGACATTACTTTTCAGATGAAAGATCTGCCGAAACTGCCCGAAATGATCAGCAATTACGGAATTACTTCACCGCTTCACCTAAAAGTGGGGATCGATCCGCATAACGAAAATATTGAGGAGTTCTGGAACGTAAAACCGAATTACCAATCCGATTTTGAAGCCTATATCCCTATTCAGAACGGCTGCGATAAGTTTTGCTCTTTCTGTGCGGTGCCTTATACCCGCGGACGGGAAGTCTCGCGTCCCTCGCGCGACATTATTACCGAAGTCGCTCTGTTGGTGGCCCAGGGATATAAATCGATTACTTTGCTTGGGCAGAACGTAAATTCGTATGGCCTCGATAAAAAAGGCGAAGAAATAACCTTCCCGCAGCTCTTGCGTGAAATAGGAGAGTTGGGCAACCGGCTTAAAAAGGAATTCTGGGTGTATTTTACTTCGCCCCACCCGCGCGATATGACTGATGAAGTGATTGAAGTTATTGCCGAATACCCGGTATTGGCCAAACAAATTCACCTGCCCATGCAAAGTGGCGACGATAAAGTGCTGATGCGCATGAACCGAAAGCACAACATGGAAAAATACCGGCATATTGTGGAAAGCATTCGCCGCATTATTCCGCAGGCTACCCTGTTTACCGATATTATTGTGGGCTTTACGGGCGAAACCGACGAGCAGTTCGACAATACGCGAAAGGCGATGGAAGAATTCAAATTTAACATGTCATATACGGCTATTTACTCACCACGCCCCGGGGCAACCAGCCACCGCTGGGACGACGATGTAGCGCTTGAAGAGAAAAAACGCCGCCTGCATATACTCACCGAAGAACTACGCAAACACAATCTCCCTTTTCATAAAAATATGATTGGGAAAACGGTGCGTGTGCTGGTGAAGGGCGACGACCGCAAGGAAGGTTTCCTGTCGGGACATACCGAAGGAAAGCTGATTGTTCGTTTTGCTACAGAAAATGAAAAACTCGTTGGACAGTTTGCAGAGGTGAAAATTACTTCGGCTTCCGATTTTTCAATGGAAGGGGAACTGGTGAAAAATGAGGCCGCGGTTTTGGTTTAATTTTCTGATAAACAAAGTACTGTAAAATCAGGACAATGAATAGCTCATCCCATCACGACGGATGAATCGCAAAAATGACCTTTGCTTCGTTTTATCAGCTGTATCTGCAAAAGGAGGTAAGGATTTTACGAACGTTCTGACTTAAGCCCGGTTTGCTATTAGCCTGGGCTTCCTGTAGGTAGTTGACTATCCCTGTAGGTAATTTACCCTTCCTGTTGCATTTTTTGATGTTCCTGTTCAACAGGACGGGAAAAAAAGCTACAGGATTGAGAAAAACTTCAACAGGGCGACAAAAAACCTTACAGGACGGCCAAAAATGTAACAGGGAATCAAAAAAACTGCTTATCTCCTTGGGTCAAGTTGTTTTTGTAATATCATTAAATGTAACTGGTGCTGTATCTACGGCTTGTTGCATCAAGCGATAAAATAGTTTTCCTCGGTATGTTGATAGCTT
>JBKEDN010000067.1:0-38598 GCA_047975435.1 Draconibacterium sp.
CTCATTATTATGCAATCACCCAGCTTATCACAATCCAAAAAACATCCAAAAATCAAATTGCATACAAATTTACATCTGGCCGCCTAAAACAAGAGGCCGCCCTTTTGGGACAGCCTCTTTCTTTTGCATGCTCATTTATTCACCCGATTTGCGCCAACTACCTGCTTCGAAAATACTGACAATCGTCAGACAGTGTTTTTTAACATCTTTTCCTTTATTTCAAAACACTAATAACCAAACGATTACAAACACTCCGATCTTTACAGAAAGCTTGTTTTTTCCTTTAGAAGTTATCTACCTTTAATGCTTTAATTTAAAAGATAAAATCGATTGCTAAACACGTCAACAGTGTTTATGATATAACTTAGTTTTAACCTCGGAATTCTGATTTCCTATTCAACCAGAGAAAATGACTTCCGAAAATTCAGGTCGTTATGAAAACAGACATAAATGAATTCATTGAGAATTTAATCCAAAGAACTCCAGGCGAAAATGAATTTCACCAGGCAGTAGAAGAAGTGATCGGTTCGGTTTGGAGTTTTTATGAAAAGAATCCGCGTTACCAGAAAGCAAAAATCCTTGAACGCATGTGCGAACCCGAGCGGGTCATCATGTTTCGCGTCCCCTGGGTTGACGATCGAGGCGAAATTCAAATTAACCGTGGATACCGCGTAGAATTCAACTCAGCCCTGGGTCCTTACAAAGGAGGATTACGTTTCCATGCAAGTGTTACACTGAGCATTCTGAAATTTCTCGGATTTGAACAAACCTTCAAAAATAGTCTTACCACCCTGCCAATGGGTGGTGGAAAAGGAGGCTCTGATTTTAGTCCCAAAGGAAAAACAGATGGGGAAATCATGCGTTTCTGCCAGTCGTTCATGACAGAGTTATACCGCCATATCGGCCCACACACCGATGTTCCGGCCGGCGACATTGGTGTTGGAGGGCGTGAAATAGGATACTTGTTTGGACAATACAAAAGACTGAAAAACGAATTTACCGGAGTACTTACCGGGAAAGGCCTGGCCTGGGGAGGAAGTTTAATTCGCCCGGAAGCAACCGGTTTTGGAGCCGTTTATTTTGCTCAGCATATGTTGCATCGACTGGGGCAAGATATTGAAGGACAAACCGTGGCCGTTTCAGGCTTTGGAAATGTTGCCTGGGGGGCCATTACTAAAATCAACCAACTAGGAGGAAAGGTAGTAACCATTTCAGGCCCTGACGGATACATTTACGATAAAGAAGGAATAAGCGGAGACAAGATTGACTACCTGCTTGAATTACGCGCCACTAACAACGATGTAGTAGAGCCATATGCCAAAGAGTTTGGAGCTGAGTTTTTTGCGGGAAAACGCCCGTGGGAAGTTCCGGTAAATATTGCTATGCCGTGTGCAACCGAAAATGAGGTTGATCTCAACGATGCAAAGTCATTAACAAAAAATGGCTGTACACTTTTGGCAGAAGTCTCCAATATGGGGTCAACACTCGAAGCAGCCGAATACCTTTCGGAACATATTCACTATGCCCCGGGAAAAGCAGTTAATGCCGGGGGTGTTGCGGTTTCGGGGCTTGAAATGTCGCAAAACAGTATGCGTATTAACTGGCCGGCCGAGGAAGTGGACCTTCGCCTAAAAGACATCATGAAGAACATTCATGACACCTGTGTCAATTACGGGCTTAACAACAACAAAGTTGATTATGTAAAAGGTGCCAATGTGGGAGGCTTTGTAAAAGTTGCCGAAGCAATGCTCGCACAAGGTGTAGTATAAAAACAACAGTTAATATATACTGAAAATCCGCAGAATTCTGCGGATTTTTTATTTGCTCCAAAAACGGAAAGAAAGCGTATCGTTAAATTTAAATTATTGATAATATAGAAAAAGATGTGGTCACAAAACACTTTTCTACATTTGTCGAAATTTGCACAAAATGCTCATTGATACACATTCTCATATTTATTCGGAGGATTTCATACACGATCGTGACGAAGCACTCCAAAGGGCCTACGATAGTGGAATAAAGAAGATAATTCTTCCGAATATCGATTCAGGTTCAATAAAACACATGCTGGACCTGTCGGATGCGTATCCACATCTTTGTTATCCATTAATCGGGCTTCATCCTACTTCGGTTGACGAAGACTATAAAGAAGAGCTCGAAGCCGTGGAATATTGGTTAAACAAGCGAAAGTTTTACGGCATTGGTGAAATTGGAATAGACCTGTATTGGGAAAAGAAGTATTTCAACCAACAGAAAGACGCTTTCCGCCACCAGCTCAAATTAGCAAAAAACCATAATCTACCTGTTGTTATTCATGTAAGAAACTCGTTTGATGAAACATATCAAATTGTAAAAGAAGAGCAAGATGGAAGTTTGAGAGGAACCTTTCATTGTTTTACAGGAACAGCTGCCGAAGCACAAAAAGTGGTCGATTTAGGATTTTTCCTCGGAGTTGGAGGGGTTCTTACTTTCAAAAACAGCAACCTTGACGAAGTGATCGGCTCGGTAAATATCGATAAACTGGTACTGGAAACCGATGCCCCTTATCTGGCTCCCGTGCCTAAACGGGGAAAAAGAAACGAAAGTTCGTACCTTGTTTATATTGCACAAAAGTTAGCCGAAATTTATAATATTTCCGTTACGCGGGTAGCCGAAATAACCACAACAAATGCTCGGAGCTTGTTTGAAATTTAATAACTTGCAGACCTATTCTTCAGGACTGTAATGAACAAAGCAACACATAAAAAAACATCTATTCTTATTATTTATACAGGTGGGACCATCGGTATGGTTCAACACCCGCAAAACGGGACATTAATACCTGTACGTTTCGAAAAGATTCAGGAAGTTGTACCTGAATTGAAGAAGTTCGATTTCATTATTAAAACCATCACTTTTAATCCGGCACTGGATTCATCAAATATGAACCCCGTAACCTGGATAAAAATTGCAAAAACAATTGAACGCCATTATAGCCAATACGATGGCTTTGTAGTACTTCACGGAACTGACACGATGGCCTACACGGCTTCTGCCTTAAGTTTCATGTTTGAAAACCTCGATAAACCAATCATTTTTACCGGATCACAACTGCCCATCGGAATGATAAGGACCGACGGAAAAGAAAACCTGATTACTGCGGTTGAAATTGCAGCGGCAAAACAAGGAGGAGTTGCAGTTGTTCCGGAAGTTTGTATTTATTTCGATTTCAAATTATACCGTGGTAACCGCACCGTAAAACGCGATGCAGAGCTTTTTAGCGCATTCCGGTCGGTAAATTATCCGGAACTGGCCGTAGCAGGAATAGACATTAAATACAGCAGCGAGTTTATTTACCGTTCTGAAAACCGTGGCCTGTTAAAAGTCAACACCAACTTTGATGACAATGTAGTTATCTTAAAGTTTTTTCCGGGAATCAACCAAAATGTCCTTAACTCCATATTAAACACTCCCGGGCTAAAAGGAGTAGTACTGGAAACGTTTGGCTCCGGGAATGTTCCAACATCCAGGTGGTTGGTCAACTGCATTAAGCGTGCTGTAAAAAAGGGGATAATCATACTGAATATCACCCAATGCGAAGGCGGAAGGGTAGTAATGGGACAATATGAAACAAGTCTGGAGCTGTTAAACGGTGGTGTAATTTCGGGAAAGGATATGACAACAGAAGCCGCGATTACCAAGCTGATGTTTCTACTCGGACAAGACATAAAACACGATGAAATAAAAATGTATCTGAATAAAAGTATGCGTGGGGAAATTAGTGAATAGCGAAGTTTTTTTTTCACAATTTTTTATTAATTTGCAGCCCTCATTTTAGGGAAGCCAGTATTAATACTGGAGAGGTGCAGGAGTGGCTGAACTGGCACGCCTGGAAAGCGTGTAGACGCCGAAAGCGTCTCGGGGGTTCGAATCCCCCTCTCTCCGCTGCGGGAGAAAAGTTCTAAAATGTGCAATATACTTGGAGTAGCAGGCACATTTTTTGTAGTGTAGCACGAAAATAAATTCAAAAAAAACAAAGCAAATAAAAATCAAAAGAGATTATTAATTAAAAATTCAAATCAATTATGAAAAGACTATTCGCGTTAATAGCCGTATTTGGGATGCTGTTGTTTATGGCATCGAATGTAGCGCTTGCACAAGAAGGGGAAGCTGCTACTACTGAATCAACTACCGAACAGGTAGGTGTAGCTAATGATTCTGAGGAAGCTGCGGCAGCTGCTGCTGAAGAAGGAAAATCATTGCACAGTCAGTTAAAACAAAAATTTATTGAAGGTGGTCCAACTTTCATGTCATTCGTATTGATCACTTTGATCCTTGGTTTGGCATTCGCAATTGAAAGAGTTCTTTACTTAAACCTTGCTACCAGCAACACCAAAAAATTATTGGCTAAAGTTGAAGAAGCTTTGGAAAATGGTGGTGTTGAAGCAGCAAAAGATGTTTGCCGTAACACCCGCGGGCCTGTTGCCAGTATTTTCTACCAGGGTCTCGACCGTTTCGATCATGGTATCGATGTAGTAGAAAAAACCGTAATTTCTTACGGAAGTGTTCAGGCCGGTCTTTTGGAAAAAGGTTTGAGCTGGATCGCCCTGTTTATCGCACTTGCTCCTATGTTAGGTTTCATGGGTACTGTAATTGGTATGATCAGTGCATTCGACGCTATCGAAGTGGCCGGGGACATTTCTCCCTCATTGGTTGCTAACGGTATCAAAATCGCGTTGATTACCACAGTAACAGGTCTTATCGTTGCTATTATCCTTCAGATTTTCTACAACTACTGTGTAGCTAAAATCGATAGCATCATCAACAACATGGAAGATGCTTCCATTTCGTTGCTTGACCTTCTCGTAAAACATAACATGAAAAAGTAATAAGGAGTATTGAAAAATGGGTAAAACAGGAAAAATCGTTTCAATAGTACTGTGGGCTCTACTCATTGTTTCGGCAATACTTGTTATTTCGTTAATGGTAAATATTAACGAGGAAGTTGATACCGATCCCGCAATGAACAGTTGGGTAAACACCAACTTGATTTGGGCTTATATACTTTTGATCTTCGGAGCTGGCGTAGCGGTTGTTGCATCGTTGCTGCACATGTTCACCGATAAAAAAGCTGCTAAAAATGGTATTATTTCTCTCGTGTTCCTTGGCGTTGTTTTCTTAATCGCTTACTTAATGGCATCTCCTCAGATTCCACAGTTCGTAGGCGTTGATAAATTTATTGCCGACGGAACATTGAATGAGAGTGTATCTAAAATGGTAGATACTGGTTTGTACGCAACTTACATACTGCTCGGACTGGCGGTAGTTTCAGTTGCATCATCATCAGTAATGCGTTTAATTAAGTAATTAGTTTCGTGGTAAATAAAAACAGGAAAAGTTATGTCTAGAAAAATGCCGGAAATACCGTCTGCCTCTTTGGCAGATATTGCATTCATGTTGCTGATCTTTTTCCTGGTAACAACCACGATGGACGTTGACAGCGGTCTTAGAAGGAGACTTCCGCAATGGGTCGATCAAGAACAAGAAGATGATACTGACATTAACGAACGTAACATCTTTGTAGTTCTGGTTAATAAAAACAACGACCTGTTGGTAGAAGGCGACTACGAACGTATTGAAAATCTTCGTGAAAGGGCAAAAGAGTTTATGGAAAACCCATACGACGCTGCAGACCTGCCCGAAAAAGAACCTAAGGATATACCATTCTTCGGAGAAGTAATGGTTACCAAAGGTGTGATTTCTCTGCGAAATGACCTGGATACAAAATACGGAACGTATCTCGCTGTACAAAACGAGCTGGTTGCTGCCATTAATGAGTTAAGAGATGAATTAGCTAAGAAAAAATGGGGAAAACCTTACGATAGCCTTGACAAAGAACAACAAGATGCTATTCGTGATATTTATCCACAGAAAATTTCAGAAGCTGAACCTAAAGGAAAAATATAAAAAGAATAAGAGATGAGTAAATTTAGAAAAGATGACGGGAAGGAACTTCCCCCAATTTCTACGGCTTCTTTGCCGGATATCGTGTTCATGCTTTTGTTCTTCTTTATGGTGAGTACTACAATGCGTGAGGTAACTTTAAAAGTAAAAATGCACCTTCCGGAAGCTACAGAATTAAGCAAACTGGAAAAGAAATCACTTGTAAGTTACATTTACATTGGAGAGCCACAACCTCAGTTTCAGAAAACATTTGGGAAAGCACCGCGTATTCAGCTAAACGACCAGTTTGCTGATGTGTCTGAAGTTCAGGATTATGTAATCGCTGAGCGGGAAGCAAGAGTGGAAGCTGAACGGAATGCGATTATTACATCTCTGAAAATTGATGAAAATACCAAGATGGGAATTGTAAACGATGTTAAGCAGGAACTGCGTAAATCTGCCGCATTAAACATCAACTATTCATCAAGAAAAAAAGCTCAACGATAAAATCTATCAATGCTATATACAAAAAAGGGAAGCGATGCTTCCCTTTTTTGTTGTCCGATAATTCTCGCTATTTTCTTTTCTTTCTTTTCTGCCTGGCTTTTGTCCGGGAAAACTTATCTTCAAAAGAACGTTTGGAACTGCCTCTCCTTTTCTTTTGATGAAAAGCTCCCTGAAACGTAGGATCATCAATCTTCCGCTGCCGGTCAATCTCCCGAAGCTGTTGCTGGTTCTCATTAAATTCTGTTTCCAAAATCTCTACATCTTCCGGTAATGTTTTCAGTTCCACGTTTGTACGTATCATCTTCTGTATTTTTCCCCAATGCCACTCATCCGAAGGGTCAATCAAAGTAATGGCATCGCCTTTGTTACCAGCCCGTGCCGTACGTCCAATCCGGTGGATATAATCATCGTAATCATTGGGCAAATCAAAATTAATTACATGGCTCACCTGGCTCACATCCATTCCCCGGGCAGAAACATCTGTAGTAATCAAAATCCGAACCTCCCCGTTTTTGAAAGCCTGAATGGAATTAATCCTTGAATTCTGTGCTTTATTGGAGTGTAAAATACGCTTCTCCCCTTCCGCCTTTCGTTCAATTACCCGAAAAACGCCCTCTGCATGTTCCTTTGTTTTTACAAAAATGACAACGCGCGTAAATTTTTCTTCGTCTTCAAGCAAATGTTTTATCAGGTTTAACTTTGTTCGGTAGTTCGGAACTTTATAAGCTGTTTGAGTAACCTGTTTTACCGGCGTGGCCGAAGGTGCAATCTCCAATTTTTCGTAATGATCGAGAAACTCTTCCGAAAGTTTTTCAATGGCTTCGGAAAAAGTAGCCGAAAAAAGCAAGTTTTGCCGTTTGGCCGGAATTATCTCCTGTAACTGGCGCAGTTGTGGTATAAATCCCATGTCCAGCATACGGTCGGCTTCATCAATCACCAGATACTTTACCTTCTTTAATTTAATGGCGCCGGCTTTGTACAAATCCATTAACCTGCCGGGGGTAGCCACTACAATATCTACTCCGGGCTCCAGCAATGCTGCATGTTTTGTCCAGCCAATACCGCCAAATACCGCAGCATGCCTTAACTCCGAATAGGTAGTAAGCTCTGCAATATCTTCTCCCACCTGTATCGATAATTCCCGCGTTGGAACAATAATTATCACTCGCGGATCGGTTCCTTCCGGCTTTCTTAAACGTGTTAAAAGCGGCAACAAATAAGCAGCCGTTTTGCCGGTTCCGGTTTGAGCGACACCCACAATATTTACACCCGAATTTATTTTTGGGATAGCATGTTCCTGAATAGGAGTTGGCGTTGTAAAGCCAATCTCATCCAGCGACTTCAGGATCGACTTTGCTACTTTTAATTGCTCAAATGTCTTCTTCATCTCATTTTAATTGTCACCGTTTTATGGTATTCGGTGTAACCCGCAAACAACTACCTTCTTTTGAAAAAGTCAATCCACGAGTTCGTTTTATGCCGCAAAAATAGAAAACTTAAATGAGAATGAGCGAGATAACTAAAAATCAACGTAAACGATACATTTTCCCGGGCAAAGCCTGGATTACATTTTTGAATTCAAGATTCAGTAACATAGCCGAAACCCTGCTCACAGGAAGCTGAACTTCAGCAGAAATCTGATCGATAAAAAGCTCTTTTTCTTTCACCAACAGGTCCACCACTTTTTGCTCTTCGGGATTCAATTCAATAAATAAACTCGATTGCACTGCATCTTTTTTTGCCTGCGTTTCCCATCCCATAAAATACTCCAGATCCTCAATTCCCTCAATTAAAGTAGCGCCATTATTTCGAATTAGCTGATTACATCCTTTTGAATATGTATCCCCGGAACGCCCGGGGAAAGCGAACACATCCCGATTGTATGAAGATGCAATATCGGCAGTAACCAGGGCTCCACCTTTTTCAGCTGATTCAACCACAATCGTTGCATCGGACAAACCGGCAATGATGCGATTTCGCTTTAAAAAATTCTGAGGATCAATTTTTGTCCCGCTTGGGAAATCGGTTAAAAGTCCTCCGTTTTCAAGCATACTCCTGGCTGTTTCTCGATGTAACGATGGATACAAACGATCAAGCCCGTGTGCCACCACTCCAACCGTTGGAATATTATTTTTGAAAGCTGCCCGGTGTGCATGAATATCGATTCCGTAAGCCAGTCCGCTCACCACCAGGATTTGATAATTTCTTTCGGCAAAAGCTCCCACCAGGTCATCAATCACCCGTTTTCCGTATTCCGTCGCATTTCTTGTTCCCACAATACTGATTACCCGCTGCTCATCAAGTTGAAAGTTTCCTTTGTAATAAATCAGAATGGGCGAATCGATACAATTTTTAAGCCGGCGCGGATAGCCATGATCAGTATAAAAAGCCGTTCTAATTTTGTGTTTCTGAATATATTCCAGCTCCTTTTCCGCCCGCTCCAAAGCTTTGGTATTCCTGATTCGTTTTGCATTCAGTTCACCGATCCCCGGAATTTTCATCAGTGATTTTAAAGATGCGGTGAAAATTTCTTCCACACTCCCCACATAAGCCAGCAGGTTCCGCGCCAAAACTCCACCGATACCAGGCAACATCGAAAGTGCAATTTTATATTTGAGGTTATCATCCATTTTCAGAAATTATTTTCGAAGTATTTTATAGAGGCTTTCCTTAATCCGCAGGCGGTCTTCGAGAGGTAGGGCTGATAAGCTCACCGAAGGATATTCAGCAATACCTCGTTTGGTCCGAACCAGGAAAGTGAGGTCGGAAAGCTTTCCGAAAAAGGAATTCTCGAAGTGTGCGTTCTGCAAAATCTCCTGTGGAAACTCGATCGAATGATAAGCTTTCGACCCAAAACTAATGGCTTTGTAATACCTTAAAACAACTCGTCCGTGTTCATCTATAAATTGAATGTACTGGTAATCGGCTACATGAAAAAACAGGTACCAAACTGAAAATACGCCAACACCGGCAAGGCCAAATAGTGTATAATCGAGCAAAAATAGTGTAAGGCTTGCCAGTACTATGGCGATGCTTACCAGAAAAAATATTCGTTTGAACCTTGTTGCCCGCCGTCTGTTTGTAATCTTCATTGTTCGTTATTAAAATTCTAATACTTGTTTGGCCATGTTCAGAAACAAATCCGAAACCTATTTTTATTGTAACTTTAACGCAATTTAGCAGCTACTTATGGGAAATTCAACAATTTATTCCAAAATATTATACACCCGCGAGTTAGAGAAGGCACTCGCCGGATACATCAAAAAGTACCCGACAGGAAAAGTATTTTTAGCCACCGAAACCACGATGGACAAGCTTTGGCTCCCTAAATTCAATACTTTTTTTGAAGAATTGGGCGTAAAAAAAGTAGTGATTCCGGCAGGCGAACACAATAAGAAGATTGAATCTGTCGGGAAAATCTGGGAATTCCTGTCGCACAATGGTTGCGACCGCAAATCGCTTTTGATCAATATTGGCGGAGGAATGCTAACAGATTTGGCAGGATTTGCCGCAACCACCTTTAAACGCGGTATCAATTTTCTGAATATCCCCACTACCCTTCTCTCGCAGGTGGATGCTTCGGTGGGCGGAAAAACCGGGATCAATTTCAGCGGGTTGAAAAATGAAGTGGGAACATTTAAAGAGCCTGTTGCCGTTATAATCAACACCGATTTTCTAAAAACAATTGACCGGGAAAACTTTATTTCGGGTTTTGCTGAAATGATCAAACACGGTTTAATTCATAATCCGGAGCACCTGGAAGAATTAAAAAGATTTAACTACGAACAGATCGATTACGACATTTTACAGGAAATCATCCGCCACTCGGTGAATGTAAAGGAATACTTTGTTGCGAACGACCTTACCGAAAACAACATCCGCAAAGCACTGAATTTTGGGCACACCGTGGGCCATGCTTTTGAAAGCCTGGCAATGGAACAAAAACGCCCGGTGTTGCATGGATATGCTGTTGCTTACGGAATGATTGCCGAGTTATACCTTTCAGCAAAAATGTGTGGATTCCCCGAAAACGAGTTAAAATCGTTAACAGGCTGGATGTTGAATGTTTATGGAAAATTTGAAATCTCTGAAAACGATTTTGAACGGCTTTACCAGCTAATGACACACGATAAAAAGAATGAATCGGGGCGTATCAATTTCACACTGCTCCCGGAGATTGGCAAAATTGCCATCAACCAAAATTGCAGCAAAGAACTGATTTGGGAGGCGCTTGAGTATTATCGCAATTTATAGGCGTTTGCTTATTCAGATGTTAGCAATAAGCTAAATTTGCGTTCGACGTATTTTTAATTAATTTTATACGTAACGAAAATATCAGTTGTTATGGAAACAAAATTGACATTAAGATTAAATGATAATGTGATTGAAAGAGCAAAAGTTTATGCTCGTAATCACAAAATTAGTCTGTCTAAAATGATTGAGTCTTATCTGGATAATATAACGAAAGAGAAAGAGGAGAAAAAAGAAAATTCGATCACTCCTTTAGTTGAAAGTTTAAGCGGGGTAATTGACTTACCAGCCGACTTTGATTATAAAAAAGGATATAGCGATTATTTAGCGGAAAAATACAAATGAGAAAAATATTTTTAGATACAAACATCGTGATAGATTTATTAGCACGCAGACAACCTTTTTACGAAGAAGCCGCAGATATTTTTTCATTAGCAGACAAAAAAGAAATTGAATTATCCGTTTCCTCCCTGACTATTGCCAATACGAGCTATATTCTATTAAAACAAATGGATAGTAATAAAGCAAAAGTAATTTTGCGAAAACTACGTTTAATTATAAAAATTTTACCACTCAACGACAAGATAATAGGATTAGCCCTGAATGATGAAATTTTTTCTGATTTTGAAGATGCACTTCAATATTTTACAGCTTTAGAAAACGGAAAAGATATGATAATAACCAGAAACCTAAAAGATTTCAAAAATTCAAAAATACCGGCATTTACGGCTAAACAATTTGTTGAAACAATGAATTAAAAGCCTGCTGCCCACATTTTGTAAATTGCACGCGGGGAGTGTGCAGTGTCCGCCCCGGAAGCCTGCATAACAGACTTCACCCTATGGACGGACAATCCACCTGCAATCTGCAACAACAACTTACAATTTATTCTAAAAATGAATTACCAGATTTCAGCAGATATAAAAAACTTGTCGGGAGCTATTCAACTTCCCGCGTCAAAAAGTATTAGCAACCGGGCACTGATCATTCATGCCCTGAGTTACAGTCCGTACCCGGTCCACAATCTTTCGGACAGCGACGATACCAAAGTGCTGGAAGCGGCGCTAACTTCAAATTCAAATAAGTTTGACATTGGCCATGCCGGAACTGCCATGCGTTTTCTGACTGCTTTTCTGGCAAAAGTAGTTGGTGAATGGGAAATCACCGGCTCGGAACGGATGAAACAACGCCCCATTAAAATTCTGGTGGATGCGCTAACCGAACTCGGGGCAAAAATTGAATACTTAGCAGAGGAAGGTTGTCCGCCACTGAAAATATTTGGTTCGCATTTAACAGGGAAAACCCTGCAATTAGACGGCAGTGTATCAAGCCAGTACATTACCGCTTTATTGTTGATTGCCCCAACACTTGAAGGCGGGTTAACACTAAACCTGACAGGCGAAATCACGTCCCGTTCGTATATAAACCTGACGCTGGAACTGATGGCTAAATTTGGTATTCGATACCAGTGGCATAAAAACGAAATCATCGTTCCGGAACAGCGTTATTTCCCTATCGATTTTACCTGCGAAGCCGATTGGTCAGGAGCTTCCTACTGGTATCAGATGATGGCGCTGATTGATTCGGGCGAAATATTCATGGAAAATCTCGTACTCGATAGTCTGCAGGGCGATGCTGAAATTGCCACCTGGTTTGAGCATTTTGGTGTGGAATCCATTCAGGAAAAAAACGGGGTAATCCTCCGAAAAACAAAAAACAATCAGCCCGATCGTTTGATTCTTGACTTTATTGAAAACCCGGATGTAGCACAAACCATGGCTTGTTTGTGTGTAGCCAAGAGTATCCCCTTTCATTTTACAGGGTTGAAAACGTTGAAGATTAAGGAAACCGACCGTATTGCAGCTTTGCAAAACGAGCTGGCAAAATTCGGGGCTGCATTAACTGAACCGGCCCTCGGAGAACTTGCCTGGGATGGAAAGCTTGACATGGAAATGAAAGAGGATACCCCGGTAATAAAAACCTACCACGATCACCGAATAGCGCTGGCCTTTGCACCCATGGCGCTGGCGGGGCTTCCGATGCAAATCGATGATCCGATGGTGGTTACCAAATCTTATCCCAGTTTTTGGGATGATCTGAAAAAAGTTGGTTTTGAGGTTTCGGAATAGAAATGCAAAACTACTCCATCGATTCGTTTAATTTCTGGTTGAGCCTTCCCTCCTTGTTCAAATATAATTGGTTGGCTCCCAAAATCCGAAGCAATATACGTTGTCCACATTTTTTTCTCTGTTCCGAAAATATTTTTTGATTGTTTGTAATGTGTCATAATTAGTACGTCACCCTGAACCAGTTTCAGGGTCTCATTCATAAATTACTAATTAACACTACCCAAGAGATGCTGCAACAAGTTCAGCATAACGCAAAAACAAGCCATATGATACAAAACGGATATTCAAATATTTTTTTCGAGCATTGCCCTTATAGAAACTTTTGTGCGGGTACGTCAAAAATCCGTCAAGCGGGCTACTGGGTTGCTTTGAAAAAACGCTGAGGTTATTTTTGACAAGATTTTTGTTCCCTTTTCATCGATTGGAAAAGGGAAAGCCCGTCTGGCTTAAAGACGAAATAAATGACGCTACCGAATAATTATACTATGATAAACGAAAATAAGTTTTACCGTTTTTTTCGAAAGAAATCCTGCATCAGTTCCCTACATTCGGTTTCGAGGACTCCGCCCACAATTTCAGTTTTGGGATGAAGCGCCTGTGCAGCATATTTTTTGAAGCCCCGCTTCTCATCATGAGCACCAAAAACCACTTTGCTGATTTGCGACCAGCCCAATGCGCCGGCACACATTACACACGGTTCGAGGGTAACATACAAAATACAATCATTTAAATATTTTCCGCCTAACAAATTGGCTGCGGCAGTTATCGCCTGCATTTCGGCATGCGCCGTTACATCGTTCAACGTTTCGGTAAGATTGTGGGCACGCGCGATAATTTTCCCGTTCGAAACTACAACTACGCCTACCGGAACCTCCCCTTTTTCATAGGCCTGCAAGGCTTCTGCAAAAGCCTTTTTCATAAAATATTCGTCGTTAAATGGTTCTATCATTGCTGTAAAATTCCCTAAAGTTCTTCTTTTATTTTTTGGTGGCTCTTATTGTTTTCTGTAAAAGCATAATTCTTGGTTATCACACAAGTTAAGGCCACAAATGTCGGATAAAATTGCCAAAATCTTCTTATTTTCGCAAGCGAATAAAAAGACAGATATCATGTACAGAACACATACTTGCGGCGAGCTTCGTATCGAAAATGTAAACCAGGCAGTTACTCTTTCGGGATGGGTGCAGCGCATCCGCGACCTGGGAGCCATGAGTTTTATCGATTTGCGCGACCGCTACGGAATTACTCAGTTGGTAGTTGACGAACAAACCGATGCCCCGGTGGCTTCCATTTTAGACGGGCTGGGCCGCGAATTTGTTATTCAGGCCAAAGGGACCGTTCGCGAACGTTCGAGCAAAAACAAGAATATTCCGACCGGTGAGATCGAAATTGCCTTGCGTGAAATCAACGTTTTGAGCCAGTCAGATATTCCTCCGTTTACCATTCAGGATGATACCGACGGTGGCGACGAACTGCGGATGAAGTATCGCTACCTCGATTTACGCCGTGCTCCCGTACGTGATAACCTGGTTTTGCGTGCAAAAATGGCACACGCCGTTCGCTCGTATCTCAACAACAAAGATTTTATCGAAACCGAAACTCCGGTCCTGATCAAATCGACACCCGAAGGCGCCCGCGACTTTGTGGTTCCGTCGCGTATGAACCCCGGGGAGTTTTATGCCTTGCCACAGTCGCCGCAAACATTTAAACAGCTATTAATGGTTGCCGGTTTCGACCGCTACTACCAGATTGTAAAATGTTTCCGCGACGAGGACCTGCGTGCCGACCGTCAGCCTGAGTTTACCCAAATCGACTGCGAAATGTCGTTTGTGGAACAGAAAGACGTGCTCGAAATGTTCGAAGGACTTACCAAATACATGTTCAAAGAAACGTTAGGTGTTGAAGTGGAAGACTTTCCGTGGATGCCTTACAGCGAAGCCATGGAAAAATACGGTTCGGACAAACCCGACACCCGTTTTGAAATGACGATCAGCGAGCTGACCGAAACCGTAAAAGGAAAAGGTTTTGGAGTGTTTGATGCAGCCGAATACGTTGGAGCCATTGCTGCCAAAGGTTGCGCCGAATATACCCGCAAACAGCTTGACGGGTTGACCGAGTGGGTAAAACGTCCGCAAATTGGCGCCAAAGGATTGGTGTATGTAAAATGCAATGCCGACGGAACCTTCAAATCATCGGTAGATAAATTTTATTCGGAAGAAGACCTGAAAACATGGGCTGAAATTACGGGCGCTGAAGCCGGCGACCTTATCCTGGTACTTTCGGGAGATAAAAAGCATATGCAGGAAGCGCTGGGCACACTGCGTCTTGAAATAGCCAACCAGTTGGGACTGCGCGATAAAAATGTTTTCAAACCTTTGTGGGTGGTTGATTTCCCGCTGCTGGAATGGGACGAAGACACCCAGCGTTTTTACGCCATGCACCACCCGTTTACTTCTCCAAAACCGGAAGACATTCCGCTGTTGGATACCGATCCCGGAAAAGTTCGCGCCAATGCCTACGACCTGGTTATCAACGGGGTTGAGATTGGTGGAGGTTCGGTACGGATTTTCAATTCCGATTTGCAGGCAAAAATGTTTGATAAGCTTGGCTTTACTCCCGAAGAGGCGCAGGCACAGTTTGGCTTCCTGATGAACGCCTTTAAATACGGTGCGCCACCACATGCCGGTATCGCCTTTGGTTTCGACCGTTTGGTATCGATGTTTGCCGGGCTGGATACAATCCGCGACGTGATTGCCTTCCCGAAAAACAACGCCGGCCGCGATGTAATGATCGACTCACCTTCTACCATTGCCGATGAGCAACTGGATGAATTGAACCTGGTAATTGATTTAAAGGAGAAAAAATAATAGCTATCCAAAATAATTGAAAGGCATCTCCACCCGGGGTGCCTTTTTTTTGCCGGTAAACGCAAGCTTAAGGATCATTCGGGATACAGTTAGCACACCACCAAACCCCGCCATGCAATTTCCAAAATGTTATGGGTTGGTATTTATTTTTCATTTTTTAGCCAATTTAAGTCCTTTAATTTATTGTAAATGCTCCTATCTGATGTTCGAGTTCAGATTTCCTGCCGTAATAAACTTTGTACTCTCCTGGCTCTAAATCTCCAATTGAAACTGCTTTGCAGTAACAATTAAAGTTATCGGACATTGCAATTCCGGCTACAATTCTCAGATGGATTGAATTCCCTTTAATTGTCATCTTAGTCTTGATGCAAGACAATGCTGAGTTTAATTTAGTCGGAGTTACGGCTATTGAGTCTAAACCTGAAACATTGCATTCAATTGGCAGATAAAAACCATCTTTTGTCTCCAAAGGAGTTCCTGTTTTTATTCCTCCAACTTCTTGGATAAATTCCCAGCTTGCCGTTTCTCTAGTCAAAATATAAAATAAACTAGAAAGGACTACGGTTACAAAAGCAAAAACACTGATTATTATTATCCATTTCTTACGCATAGCGTGTATTCTACTAGTTTAGTCTTTTCTTGCTTGCCCATAACAACACTTGTCCGGGTAGCCTGGGGAATTTAACGTACAGCCCCTCATCCCGAGGACTTGATATACGTGACAGTCTCCCGCCACGGTTGTTCTCACCCCTGTTTCAAAGATAAGTTTATCCTCCGAAAAGTTGACAATATGAAATATCCATAAGTGTAAAATAAACATAAAACCATTTCACAAGTAAATATCGTTTGATGAAATCAGGGAAAAACCAAAAAGGAAAATGATATCATTTGATAATCGGCCCACCTTTTCAATTCATTTCAATTATTGTTTGATAATTGGCGGAATTGACGTATTCGTTGCTTGTATGCCGAACAACCTTCTGAAAAATTGCTTTCTACTTAACCAATAGCCTAAAGTTCAATCCGATAACCATACCAAAGACCTTAGTGTTTAGAAAATCCTGTAAATCCTTTTTCAACAATAAACAGCCCACCCCGGCTTCCCCATCTAAAGAAAAAGTAAACTTTCACGGTTTCCGGACTAAATTATTCAGGGTTCGCTAAACTTTGCCAACCTTTGTACCCATAATTTCAGACAAACCAATAAACGGCTCAAAACCCGACCGCAAAATTTAGTTTACGATGATATACATGGCAGATACGGCTGATATAGCAGCCCTGAAAAGTCTATATGAATTCTTTCCGCTGGAAGGAGTAACCACCAACCCAAGCATCCTGAAACAGGCGGGACAATCGCTTTCTGTAGCTGTTGACCAGATCAAGACGATTGTAGGCGACGGCATGATCCACATTCAGGTAATGAGTGAAAATGCCGACGACATAGTTCGCGAAGCCAAGAAATACAAAACGTATTTTGATTTGGGCGATAATTACTACACAAAAATTCCGGTAACTCCGCAAGGCTACAAAGCCATGAAAATTTTAAAAGACGCAGGAATAAATGTTACCGCCACTGCCATTTTTACGCAGCAACAGGCACTGGTAGCAGCCAAGGCAGGGGCCGATTTTGTAGCGCCGTATGTAAGCCGTTTGGACAATATTTCGTCGCACGGGATTGACGTGGTGGGCGACATTGCCAAAAACATTATCGAGTACGAACTCAACACCAAGGTACTGGCCGCCAGCTTTAAAACCGTTGACCAGATTTACCGCGTAAGCATGAAACGCGCACACTCGGCCACCATCAGCCCCGAATTACTGATGCAGCTGATTAAACACCCGATGACCGACATCAGCGTAAGCAACTTCCTGCTTGACGGCGAAGGTTTGTACGACGTGGAATTTTAGTGTCGTGTCAACTTTAAATTGACGTACCGTCATTCCGAATTTATTTCGGAATCTGCATTTTGAGCAAAGAAGCTGAAATGAATTCAGCATGACGTCGTGATAAAACACGTTTAACAAGACACGAGCAACAGCAAAGTCGTATTTTTTTATTCAGATACGCCTGCTTATCTTTCCACTCCAAAATCATAAAAATGAAACGGAAAGTTTACTTTTTATCCACCTGCGATACCTGCCGGCGAATTATGAAAGAAGTGGGTATTGACGATAGCTTTGAACAGCAGGACATTAAATTCTCGCCGGTAAGCGAAGAGCAGGTGGATCATTTCTATCAGTTTACCGGCAGCTACGAAGCGCTGGTGAACAAACGCGCCCGTAAACTGAAAGAAGCACTGGCCGAAACTCCTGCTCATGAAGATGCTGACTATAAAACACTGCTCCTTCGTGACTACACCTTTTTGAAACGCCCCGTTTTTGAAATCGGCAGCGAACTGTTTGTTGGGAACGCAAAAAACACTGTACAAGCGATAAAGGCGAAACTGAAAGAGTAAAAACGGAAACAAAAAACAGTTATCTAAATTAACTGAAAGACAGTGGAGATATAAATCCTCGATACATTTTATTCGACATAATTTCAACAAATGATAAGGCCTCTCCTTCGTGCAAATTAAATATCTGTTAAAAGCCCCAACCAGGAACGAACAATCACGGCATCCTCTTCGTTTTTGTAGAAACAATTTCCACATGGAAATACAAAACACAATAAGCGATGACAAATAAAATAAAAAGCATCCGCCAACTTGGTTTTCCCTGGGAAACACTCGATCCGTTCCTGTTCTGTGTCCACCACCTCGACTATTATCCAAAAGCCAATCAGGAAATGGGGCCGGCTGCATCGTTACAGGGCCGCAACATTGGTAACGACTTTGTAATAAAAGATGGCTGGCGTATGTACCATGGTGATAAGGTCCCAGGATTTCCGGCCCATCCGCACCGTGGTTTCGAGACCGTAACTTTTGTTTTACAGGGGACGATCGACCATGCCGACTCGGCAGGTGGCGCCGGCAGGTACGGCAACCGCGACGTGCAATGGATGACCGCCGGCAGCGGGTTGCAACATTCCGAGATGTTTCCTTTGCTTGACGAAGAAAACAAAAATACCACAGAACTTTTTCAGATTTGGCTCAATCTTCCGGCCTCAAAAAAGCTGGTAACACCGGCTTATAAAATGCTCTGGTCAGAAGATATTCCGGCCCCGGTGTTTGAAGATGCGAACCATAAAGAAACAACTGTTGATGTGGTAGCAGGGACAATTGAAAACATTCATGCCCCTGAACCGGCACCCGATTCGTGGGCCGCTGAAAAAGAACACGAAGTAGCCATTTGGCAACTGACCATGGAAGAGAATGCCGTGTGGAAAATTCCTGTTGCAGGTTCCGGCATAAACCGGATGTTGTATTTTTTTGAAGGCGATTCAATAACACTGGAAGGCAAAATCATCGAATCGGGAAATGCGATTGAATTGGATGCAACGCAGCAGGTGACAATTGAGAACGGAGCTAAAAAAAGTCGTCTGCTACTGCTCCAGGGGAAACCGATTGGTGAACGCGTGGTTCAGTACGGACCGTTTGTGATGAACTCGGAAGCCGAAATTCAGCAGGCATTTAACGACTACCGAAAAACAGAATACGGCGGCTGGCCCTGGCCACGCACCGATCAGGTTTTTGAAAAAAACAAAGGCCGTTTTTCCCGTTTTTCGGATGGAACAGAGCTTACACGAGATTAGATCAACCCGGCTATAAATAATAACTTTCTATAATCTTTCCATAAATTCGGGCAAATATTTTCGAAAGCAAAGGCTATGGAACAAAATAAATTTACTTTAGCAATTATCAAAACACAGGCGTATTGAATTAAATACAAACAAATTCCTTTACCAACCAACAAGTTTTAAAATGAAGTCTTTCCTTAATCTTTTATTGATAATCTTTTTTACTGCATCAACACTAAGCGGCGCGGCACAAAGCAGAAGAGACAAAAAACAGCAAGCCAAACACCTGAGTACCTTTGAGCAGGAAACACTGACCGACGATAATTTACCTGTGCTGATGCCTTACAACCGGTGGATTGATCCGGCAGGAGAACAGCTTTATTTTGGAGATTCAAATCTTGAAAACCACGCACTCGATTGCGCAGCATCTCCCGATGGGAAGTGGGTTGCCGTGGAAGGGCGGTATTCCCTTGTAATCATTTCAACTGAGAAAAATAAAATTGTTGAACGTGTTACATTAAAAGATTTGGTTGGAGAAAGTGTAATGAATACTTTTTCAGGAATCAGCTGGCTTGGTAACGAACTTTTTGTTAGTGCTTCAGGCAGAGGAAAATCGTATGTAATAAAAGCAAACTGGAATGGGCGGAAACTAAAACTACTTGAAAAATTCAGCTTTGATAAAGTGTCGCCTGCATCTTCTGCACTGCCCAACGAACTGGCAGTTACAAAAGAAAAAGGATCAACCGTGTTTTATGTTGTATTGAATGGAAATAACCAACTGGTAAAGCAGAATGCTGAAACCGGCGCTGTTTTATGGACTGCCGAAACCGGCGTTGCACCTTACGGAGTTGTTAAAACTACGGAGAAAATATATGTTACCAACTGGGGCGGGGCGGTTCCGGATAAAAACGACAAAAATGTGGCAGGAGTTCCGTGGGGCGAAGCAAAAGTGGATCCGGCAACAGGAGCTACCAGCGAAGGGACCGTTTCGGTTTTCAATTCTGAAACCGGAGCATTAATCGATGAAATTACCGTAGGCCTACACCCGAATGATATTATTTCCAGCCCCGATGAACGTTTTGTTTATGTTGCAAATGCCAACAGCGATGCCATTTCGGTAATCGACACAAAAACCGATAAAGTGGTGGAAACCATTCCAGTGAAACTGGGAGACGAAAAGAACACATATTTTGGAGATTCACCCAACGGACTAGGAATTACTTCGGACGGAAAAACGCTTTATGTTGCCAACGGAATGGACAATGCACTGGCTGTGGTTGAACTTGGTAAAAAGGTGTCATCGGCATCCAAATCGAACGAAAGCAAAATAAGTGGATTTATTCCTACCGGCGCTTACCCGGGGGGCGTTTGTATTTTGAATGATACGTATTTGTATGTCCCCAATATTGAAGCGGAAGGTGCCCGAATCTCCACTATTTCTGAAGAAAGCGGAATGAAATCCTATAACAGTCACCGGATGATGGCTTCGGTTTCGGTTATTCCGGTTCCCAACAAGTCGCAACTGGCAAAATTCACTGAAAAGGTAAAAACCAACAACCAGTATTTCAGGATTGCTTTATCAAAAAAACTTCCGCGAAAAAATGTGGATGCAGTGCCTGTACCCGCCCGAATCGGGGAACCTTCAGTATTTAAACACGTGGTTTATATTATTAAGGAAAACCGCACCTACGATCAAATATTGGGCGATATAAAAGAAGGTGACGGAGAACCTTCGTTATGTAATTTCGGTGAGGGAGTAACACCAAATACACATAAAATTTGCCGCGATTTTTTATTGCTCGATAATTTTTATGCTTCCGGGAAATGTTCGGCAGAAGGCCACCAGTGGACCGACATGGCCATTGTTACCGATTATGTGGAAAAGAATGTAAGAGCATGGTTTCGCAGTTACCCGCACGTTCAGGAATGCACTGGTTTATGCGCCCACCGGATTTATCTGGGACAATGCGCGCAACCATGGCAAAAGTGTCCGGATTTACGGAGAGGCCTGTGTCCCTGAATTTGCCAAAGATGCTACCATGACATCCATTTACAATGGTTTTAAGAACGGAGAAAAGTTTGAATTTACCAACCACACCACAATTGATCCGGTAGAAGGTATTTTAAGCGAAAACTATCCGGGATACGACAGCCACAAAATTCCGGATGTACTGCGTGCCAAATCGTTTATCGATGAGTTGAACGAATATGAAAAAATGGAAGGCGACCAATGGCCGGAATTGATGGTGATGGCACTTCCGAACGACCATACCGGAGGAACGCGTCCGGGCTTGCCAACACCAAGGGCAATGGTGGCCGACAACGATTTGGCATTGGGGCAAATTATCGAAGCCATCTCAAAAAGCCGATTCTGGAAGAACACGGTTGTTTTTGTAACGGAAGACGATTCTCAGGCAGGCTGGGATCATGTTTCGGCTTACCGAACGGTTGGTTTAGTGGCCAGTCCTTACACTCGTTTTGACGAAACGAACCATACCAACTACAACCAGGTTTCGATGAATAGAACAATCGAACAGATTTTGGGAATTCCACCAATGAATATCCAGGATGCCACGGCAATGCCTATGTTCGACTGTTTTAACGCAACGGGTGATAATAGCCCGTTTGCATCCGTTCCAAACAGAATTGAGTTGGATGAAATGAATCCGGACCTTTCGAAAGTAAGCGGAACGGCACTTCACTTTGCCAAGAAAAGTATGCATCCGCAATTTGACCATGTTGATGCCGGGAACGATGCTCTTTTTAACCGGATCATCTGGTCGGCAACCATGGGAGATAAACCATATCCTGCAAAGTACAGCGGGAAAGACGAAGATGATGACGATTAAGCATTTTGAGGACAGTCATACCCTCACTTGAAGTGAGGGTATGACTAAATAATGTATCAATTGGATACAAATACTTTTACCATTTAGCTTTTGACTACTTCAATTCATAAACGGTGGTAATTTATATGATTTAGGAGTAACTGAAAGTGCTTAGTTTATATCCAGTTTATCAATCTCAAACTTACGCATGTTTTTAAATGATTCGAATACGCGGACTGCTTTCTCCGGGTCGCTCATCAGTTGGTTTAGGATTTTTGGGAACACCTGCCACGAAAGGCCAAATTTGTCTTTTAACCAGCCACACATACTTTCTTCACCACCTGCTGTCAGCTTTTCCCAATAATAATCAATTTCCTGCTGATCTTCACATTCAACCACCAGCGACACTCCTTCCGAAAAATCAAAATGATGTTCGCCCGGGCCGTCCATCGCAATCAATTCAGCGCCATTCAAACTAAATTCGGAATAAAGTGTTTTGCCGAAATTGACATCTCCATCCGGATATTCCTGCCTCATAGTAAGGGATGAATTTTCAAAAACTCCCAGATAAAAGTTGACGGCTTCCGCTGCTTTTCCAAATTTTTCATCGGTAAACAATAAGGATGGAATAATTCGCAGGTTTCCGTCTTTTGCACCCGACGACGATATCTGCCAGGTCACTCCAAAACGATCCTTCAACCAACCGTACCTTTCACTCCACGGATACGTTCCGATAGGTATAAGAACACTTCCTTCTTTTACCAGTTCATCCCATATTCTGTTGGTTTCTTCGGGCGAATCGCAAGTGGCAAAAAGAGAGATAGATGGAGTGATTGAAAACCCAGGCCCTCCATTAAGTGCCATATGCTTTTTCCCGTTTAGTTCAAATGTGACAACATTAGGAGATTCTGAAATGATCTGTGAGTTTTTAAAAACCGAACAATACAATGAAGCTGCTTCTTTTGCCTGGCCATCAAACCAAAGACAAGGATAAACAGGTGTTGCCATAATTTTGATTTTTGTACATCCTTGATAGTAATTATCAGAATGAGAATTTCTTGCCACAATATATGGAAAAACATAATAGATAGAAAGGTTCAACATATGGGACAGAATTCCGCACTTATCAAAATGTTTTGCGGAAATATGGAACCCAATTCCGAAGAATGGAGTATATTGAATAAACTTTATTCGTATGAACGACAGAAGAACTTTTTTAAAATCGCTGGCCGGACTTACTGCCGGAATAAGTCTTGCACCATCATCCTCTTTTGCAAAAGAAAATAACTCCGACCGCCTGGGAGAAGTATTACCCAAGCGAAAACTCGGGCGAACCGGCGAGTATGTTACAATGCTTGGAACAGGTGGTTTCCACATCGGCTGGACTACAGAACGGGATGCACAGGAAGTAATCGAAGCGGCCCTGGAAGGAGGCGTCCGCTTTTTTGACACTGCCGAAAGCTACTCGGCCGGACGAAGCGAAGAACGCTACGGAAAGTATCTTACCCCTCAATACCGCGACCTTGTTTTTCTGATGACAAAATCAACCGGGAAAGATGCGAAAACGGTACGCGAACATTTGGAAGGTTCATTACGCAGACTAAAAGTTGATCGGGTTGACCTCTTTCAGGTACATGCTATTTCAACACCGCAGGATGTTGACGACCGAATTTCAAACGGCGTACTGGAGGTATTACTAAAAGCCAAACAGGAAGGGAAAGTAAAATACCTTGGATTTACAGGGCACCAAAATCCGTTTGCACACAAGCACATGCTCGACAGAACTGCCGAAAGTGATCTGTTTGACACTGTGTTAATGCCTGTGAATGTACTTGACCAGACCTATTTCAGCTTTACCCAAAATGTACTTCCTGTTGCCATTGAACGCAACATGGGCGTGCTTTCCATTAAATCGTTGGCTGACGGACGTTTTTTTGCCTCTAAAAAAGAAGCAGGCTGGACTTCTGATGATCCGGTCATTCCAAATTATCTGAGTATTAAAGAGGCGATGCATTTTGTATGGTCGCTACCGGTTACCGTTCTTATTTCAGGAAATGAAAATGCCACCTTTATGCGCGAGAAAATTGCTCTGGCGCGTTCGTTCACACAACTTCAAGAAAAAGAAAAATTAGCATTAATTGAAAAAGTAAAAGAGATCGCATTAAGTGGAAAGGTGGAATATTTCAAACAAAAAGAGGTATAAAAGAAAATCCCGGGGTCAACACCCCGGGATCAAAACTAAACCTAACTAAACCAAACTTATGAAAAAACAGCAAATTGCTGTGAAGTATCTTTATTGTTTCTGAAAAACTGTTTTCTGTTTTCCAGTTTAATTGTTTTCATACTACCAAGCATTTTACAATTACCATGCCAAAAATTATTTTCACTCATTTATTATTGAAATACTATACGTTTTTAACAGTTTTTCACATCTCAATAATCTTCGGCTAATTTGTCTAAGAACTTGCAATAAGTCTTACAAAAGTCAGGCCCAAATTCATATTAAAATCTTAATAAACCTTAAATTTGGGCAAACACTAAGCGAATCTTCAACGCATCGAAACGTATTCCCCTATAATAAAACCTTTTAGGTATTCATAAATTTACAAAGCCGGCTACTTTAACACATTGTAATTTGAAAAATTAAATATCTTTGCGGCAAATTGAGAAAGCCTTCTTTCGAGAAATTCATAATGGTTTAGTAAATGGAAAACATACGTAATTTTTGTATCATCGCACATATTGATCACGGGAAGAGTACTCTTGCCGACCGACTTCTGGAATTTACCAAAACGGTTGGTGAGCGAGAAATGCACGCTCAGGTACTTGACAGTATGGAGCTTGAACAGGAAAGAGGCATTACCATAAAAAGTCATGCCATTCAAATGGATTATTTGCATGACGACAAAGCATACAAACTAAACCTGATTGACACTCCCGGACACGTTGATTTTTCTTATGAAGTGTCGCGATCAATTGCTGCCTGCGAAGGAGCACTGCTGATTATCGATGCAACCCAGGGAATACAGGCGCAAACCATTTCGAACCTTTATCTGGCCATTGAACACGATCTGGAAATTATTCCGGTATTAAATAAAATGGATCTCCCCAATGCCATGCCCGAAGTGGTGGAAGAACAGATTATTGATTTGATTGGTTGCGACCATGAAGATATTATACGTGCCAGCGGAAAAACAGGAGAAGGCGTTGAAGAGATACTAAGTGCCATTATTCATAAAATTCCAGCTCCCAAAGGAGATCCCGAGGCTCCGTTGCAAGCATTGATTTTTGACTCGGTATTCAACTCTTTCAGAGGGATTATCGCTTATTTCAAAATAATAAACGGACAAATCAGGAAGAAAGACCTGGTAAAATTTGTGGCAACCGGCAAACAGTACGATGCCGACGAAGTGGGAGTGCTCAAATTAGGGCTGCATCCGAGAGATGTTTTGGGCCCGGGAGATGTTGGATATATTATTTCAGGGATAAAAACGGCAAAAGAAGTTAAAGTTGGAGATACCATTACGCATGTAAACAAACCATGCTCCAAAGCCATCGAAGGTTTTGAGGAAGTAAAACCAATGGTTTTTGCAGGAGTTTATCCGATTGATGCTGAAGACTACGAAGATTTGCGTGCCGCCATGGACAAGCTTCAGTTAAACGATGCATCTCTGACATTTGAACCGGAATCGTCGGCTGCGCTTGGCTTTGGATTTCGTTGTGGTTTTCTGGGGCTCTTACATATGGAAATTATACAGGAACGCCTCGAACGCGAGTTTGACATGAATGTTATTACCACAGTTCCCAACGTTTCGTACATGGTACACTTAACTGACGGGACCACGCAAACGGTTTACAACCCCTCGGGAATGCCGGCTTCGAGTACGATTGATGAGATTGACGAACCATATATCCGTGCAAACATTATTACCGCATCCGAATACATTGGTTCAGTTATGACCCTCTGTTTGGATAAACGTGGCGAACTGATAAGCCAGAATTACCTGACATCTGAACGTGCCGAATTAATTTTCAATATACCGTTGGGCGAAATTGTTTTTGACTTTTACGATAAATTGAAAAGTATTTCAAAAGGATATGCATCATTCGATTACCACATGAACGGCTATAAACCTGCAAAACTGGTCCGTCTCGATATTTTATTGAACGGTGAAATGGTGGATGCTCTTTCAACTTTGATTCATTTTGACAATGCCTATAATTTTGGGCGCCGCATGTGCGAAAAGCTAAAGGAACTAATTCCGAGGCAACAATTTGACATTGCGATCCAGGCGGCAATTGGTGCAAAAATTATTGCCCGCGAAACCATAAAAGCGGTGCGAAAAGACGTAACCGCCAAATGTTACGGAGGAGACATTACCCGTAAACGAAAATTACTTGAAAAACAGAAGAAAGGTAAAAAACGGATGAAGCAGGTTGGAAACGTGGAAGTTCCGCAGAAAGCATTTCTTGCCGTACTCAAATTAGATTAAAACTGACAATTACCCAATAACAAAAAAGCCCGGAATTCCGGGCTTTTTCTATTTATAGTACTAAGAGCCTGTTTAAAAATTATCCATTTATTCTATAATGCTCCTTTTTCACTTATACTGCGTTGAATTTTCCTTAAATAGCTGAGGCTATTCGCGTCAAATCCGCCTTGTTTAAGCAAAAAATGCATCATAATATTTCTAAAAGATAAAATTTAAACAGGCTCTAAGTTTTTTAAAGTGGCCAAGCTTCCCTCAACAACCAGGTGAGAAGCTATTTTTTAGGCTCAAAACCAATAAAATAGCTGGAAATTTTTGCAGGGTATGAATTAAGTTATAATTTTGCGCGCGATTTTTATCAATATAATGTCTAACTCATTAATTTAATTAGAATTACATGACAGAAGAAAAGAAAGTAAATCTTGAAGAGGAAGTAAAGGAAGTTCCTGTTCAGGAAGAAAAAGCAGCTACGGAGGCTGTGAAAGAAGAAAAAGTGGTAGCTGAGGCTGCTACAGAAGAGCCAGCAGCAGAAGAAAAAGAAGCTGTAGCCGAAACAAAAAAAGAAGAAGTTGCAAAACCAAAAGCAACTGAAACAAAAGCCAAAACAGAAGAATTTGACTGGGCAAGCCTTGAAAGCGGAAGAGACGCTTATTCAGCAAAAGAAAGAGGCGACCTTGAAAATCTTTACAACGACACACTGAACACCGTTTCAGAAAAAGAAGTACTCGAAGGAAAAGTTATTTCGCTGAACAAACGCGAAGTAGTTGTTGACATCGGTTACAAATCAGACGGTATCGTTAGTTTAAACGAATTCCGTTACAATCCGGAGTTGAAAGTAGGCGACTCAGTAGATGTTTACATCGAAAGTCTGGAAGATAAAAAAGGACAGATGATCCTGTCTCACAAAAAAGCCCGCGCAACCCGTTCTTGGGAGCGTGTAAACGAAGCTTTGGAAAAAGACGAAATCATCAAAGGTTACATCAAATGCCGCACAAAAGGTGGTATGATCGTAGATGTATTCGGTATCGAAGCATTCTTACCGGGTTCACAGATCGATGTGAAACCTATCCGCGATTACGATGTATTTGTTGGTAAAACAATGGAATTCAAAGTTGTTAAAATTAACCACGAATACCGTAACGTTGTTGTTTCGCACAAAGCACTTATTGAGGCTGAACTGGAACAACAGAAAAAAGACATTATCGCTAAACTTGAAAAAGGCCAGGTACTGGAAGGAATCGTTAAAAACGTTACTTCATACGGAGTATTTATGGACCTTGGCGGTGTTGACGGATTAATCCACATCACTGACCTGTCTTGGGGACGTATCAACCATCCGAGCGAAATCGTTGAATTGGATCAGAAACTGAATGTTGTAATCCTTGACTTCGACGACGACAAAAAACGTATTGCGCTTGGCCTGAAACAACTTACTCCTCACCCATGGGATAACCTGGATGAGCAGCTGAAAGTTGGCGACAAAGTAAAAGGTAAAGTAGTTGTTATTGCCGACTACGGCGCATTTGTTGAAATTGCACCTGGTGTTGAAGGTTTGATCCACGTTTCAGAAATGAGCTGGAGCCAGCACCTGCGCAGTGCACAAGACTTCCTGAGCGTTGGCGACGAAGTAGAAGCTGCAATTCTTACCTTAGACCGCGAAGAACGCAAAATGTCACTGGGTATCAAACAGCTGAAAGAAGATCCATGGACAAACATTGACACCGAATACGGTGTTGGAAGCAAACATACTGCAACTGTTCGTAACTTCACGAACTTCGGTGTATTTGTTGAAATTACTGAAGGTGTTGACGGATTGATCCATATTTCGGATCTGAGCTGGACAAAAAAGATCAAACATCCGTCGGAATTCACTGCCATTAGCGAACCAATTGAGGTAGTTGTTCTTGACATCGACAAAGAAAACCGTCGTTTGAGCCTTGGCCACAAACAACTGGAAGAAAACCCATGGGATGTATTCGAAACCATTTTCACACCCGATTCAATCCACGAAGGAACTGTGGTTGAGTTGATGGACAAAGGTGCTGTTATTGCACTTCCTTATGGTGTTGAAGGGTTTGCCACTCCACGTCACCTTGTTAAAGAAGATGGTTCTTCAGTAAAACAAGATGAGAAACTGGATTTCAAAGTAATCGAATTCAACAAGTCGGCAAAACGTATCATCGTTTCGCATTCAAGAATTTTTGAAGATGTAAAACGTGCTGAAGAAAATGAGACTCGTAAAACTCAGTCGCGCACCAATAAACGTGCGATGAAATCAGTTAGCGATAACATCGAAAAAACAACTCTTGGAGACATTAGCGAGTTGGCTGCTTTGAAAACTCAAATGGAGCAAGAAGAGAAAAAAGACAAATAAGCAGTTGGTAATTTCAAACTGAATTTCGTAAATTGAAAGCATGACATTCGATATTCAGAAATGCGGATCATTTACTTTAGTGAAAGTAAACTCCGACAGACTAGATACCAACAATGCACCAGACCTTAAATCGGAATTGGTTCTTGTCAATAACGACGGCGAAAAAAATATTGTTCTCGACTTAAGTAACGTAACTTATTGCGATTCATCAGGTTTGAGAGCAGTATTGGTAGCCAACAGGCTTTGTGAAGATGCCATAGGTACTTTCATACTTTGTGGCCTTCAGCCCGATGTGGAAACACTGGTTAAAATTTCGATGCTGCACACGGTACTCTTAATTACTGATACCGTTGAGGAAGCTGAGAAACTACTGGAAAAGAAAGATAAACTGTAATATCAGAAATGTCTTTTGAACTGACCATATTGGGAAGTAACTCAGCATTACCAACTTCGAACAGATATCCAACAGCCCAGGTACTTCAAGTACCTGGGTTTTGTTTTTTAATCGACTGTGGAGAAGGTACGCAAATTCAGTTGAGAAGAAACAAAATCAGTTTTAGTAAAATCCGGCATATTTTTATCTCCCATCTTCACGGAGATCATTATTTCGGGTTGATTGGGTTAATCTCAACGATGAACCTGATGGGCATTAAAACCGACTTGCACATTTATGCGCATTCCGAATTAAAAAACCTGATTCAACCACAACTGGATTTTATTCGGGGAGAAATGACGGTAAACCCGGTCTTTCATCCGCTTAATTTCAAAAAGCCTCAGCTGATTTTTGAATCGAAGAAAGTAGAAGTTCTTTCTTTTCCGGTGAAACACAGCCTGCCAACCTGTGGTTTCCTGTTTAAAGAAAAACAAAAGCCGGCAAACATCCGGAAAGAAATGATTAAGGCTTACAATATTCCAATCGCCAAAATAAAAGAAATTAAAGCCGGGGCAGATTTTACATGCGATGATGGACAAGTGATTGCAAATGCTGACCTTACCGTTCCGGCCTCAAAACCAAAATCGTATGCATTTTGTACCGACACGGCATTCTTTCCTGCAAATGCCAAAATTTTTAACCGGGTAGATTTACTTTATCACGAAGCTACTTTTTTGGAAGAACTTAAGGACCTGGCCCAAAAAACACTCCACTCTACAGCAAAGGAAGCCGGAGAAATGGCACGGATTTCCGATGCAGGAAAACTTCTGATTGGGCATTTTTCTGCACGTTTTAAAGACATTTCGCGTTTTACTGAGGAAGCGCGGGAGGTGTTCCCCAACACCGAGGCCGCAACAGAAGGCAGTAAATACAACATATGAAAGCTAAGAAGTTGCTTAAAATCCACCTTCAAAAAATCCTTTATCGAAGTTTACCAGGAATAATTTTTCCGTTGGCCGGGTAAAAGCAGTATAAAGCCAGCGGTAATATTCGGTATCGAGCATGTCTTCTACGAGGTAGCCGTGATCTACAAAAACGGCTTTCCACTGCCCGCCCTGCGCCTTATGACAGGTTAATGCATAGGCATATTTTACCTGTAAAGCATTAAAGTACGGATCTTCTTTTATTTTTTTCCACCGCTCCCGCTTGTTGCGTATTTCCATATAATCTTCCGAAACTGCATCGAACAAAGTCCTGTTTTGCTCATTCGAAAAAGAAGCAGTTTCAATGGCCAGCGTATCCAGAAATATTTTACAGTCTATTTCAACATTTTCGTAATCTACAAAACGCAGGCTTACGTTTGCAAAGCGAAAACCATACAGTTCCTCGTAGCCATTTATCGTTACTATTTCAGCCGTATCTCCGTTGGCAATAAATTCGATTCCGGAATCGGGTGTTGCCCAGAAATAGTTGTTTTTCACCACCATCAGCAAATCGCCGCGTTCAATTTCATTCTCTTTGTATAAAATAGACCCACGAATTCCTTTATTAAAAATATTTGCCCGCTTGTTGGAGCGTGTAACCACCGTTGTATCAAACAATCCGTATTTGTCGTAACAAGTTGAGATGGTCTCAATCAACTCTCCTCCGGAAATTCTTACCACATCATCGAAATCATCCATTTGTATCGGGAAAAACCCTTCATAGTCGGGCGTTTCACCAATTATATTTCGAATCTCTGTTGCATTGGTCAATATTCCGGAACCTTCGGCTTGTCGCACCACATCAGTCAATTCAACCTCCCGAACACCAAAACCATAGTCTTCGAGTACCAAAGCTTCCAATGCCGGGCTAAGGCTTAACTTCACCGGTGGCAACTGTGCCGTATCTCCGATCAATATCAGGTGGCACTTTACACCCGAATAAACATACTCCAGCAGATCATCAAGCACCCGGCCGCTTCCGAATACCGAATTTTCACCCATTTCATTTGAAATCATCGAAGCTTCATCCACAATAAAATAGGTATTTTTGTACAGGTTTTTATTTAGTACAAATTTTCCCATACCATCGGCTGTTGTTCGTTGCCGGTAAATTGTTTTATGAATGGTATAAGCTGCTTTGCCAGTATATCCGGCCATTACCTTGGCTGCCCGGCCGGTTGGAGCCATCAAAACCGAACGAATTTTCAGCATATCCAAAACCTGCGTCAGAGCATGCATCATCGTGGTTTTTCCTGTGCCGGCATAGCCTTTAATTAACATTAATTCATCCGGTTCATCCGAAGTAATAAACCCGGCTAAATCATTGATCAGAAGAACCTGACTTCCGGTAGGTTCAAAGGCTAATTTCGACGTAAGAAGATTTATCAGGTGATTTTTGATCATGCCTGCTAAAATAACTTTTTGTAAAGGAAGCTAATTTATTTTTTTTTATAAATTTGCAGGCAAACGAAAATGAACCTATAAAAAAATAAAAATGAGAACCGTAATTCAGATCTTGCTGGTGGTTGGTGCAATTATTTTGACCTATTTTATTTACCAGAGTATCCAGCGTCCTATTCAGTTTGATAAGGCCAAGGAAGTTCGGTATGACGCAACGATTCAAAAGCTTAAGGACATTAGAAAAGCCCAGAATGCCTACAAGGATATTCACGGGCAATATACAGGTAGCTGGGATACTTTAGTTGATTTTGTTGCTCACGACTCTGTTCGCAACGTTAAAGCAATTGGCGAATTAACTGATAGTATGATCGAAGCTAAGATTACGGAAAAGAAAGCAATCAAATTAGGCCTGATCATCCGTGATACGGTTAGAGTTAGTGTTATTGATGCACTTTTCGGTGGAAATTACGATGCCAATAGTCTTCGTTATGTTCCGGTTCCGGGAGAACCAACTGAGTTCCATATGGCTCAAACGGTTATTACTACAGGATCTGGTATTAAAGTTCCGGTTTTCGAAGCAAAAGCGCACAACAACGTTATTCTTCGCGGATTGGATGAACAACTTATTATTAACTTGAACGACCAGCGTCGTACCAACGATAAATATCCCGGATTAAAAGTGGGTTCATTGGAAGAAGCTAACAACAACGCAGGTAACTGGGAATAAATCTCATGTATGATTATTTAGACGAATCTTTTCGTAAAGAAAATTCATCAGAATATATATTATCTATTCATGTAAGCCTGAATGGATTTTCTTTTTGTGTCAGGGGCAACGATAAAAAACTGCTCCTTTTTAAACACACATCTGTAAAAATCAGTAACGAACAGCTTCTTACACGCCGTTTTGAAGAATGGCTGCACGAAGAAGAGCTTTTACAGCAAAAATACAGGCATACCGAAATTCTGTTCTTTGCAAAATACTTTACACTTTTGCCGGAGAACTTTAACAACGAGCGCTCTTTTGCCGATGTGGGGCATTTGCTGTTTCCGGTTGAAATAAGAGAACACTCGGTATCGGCAATGGAAGAGCTTAACGCAAACTTACTTTTTCTTCTTCCCGATGGATTTAAGAAGCTCCTTGACAAAAACTTTGATTCCTTTACTATTCGGCATGCAGTAGAAAAGATGTTAGGCCGCAACGAAAGCGAAATCACCCAAAAACAGGTTCGTTTGTTGTTTAACGAGAACGATTTATTCCTCCTTTATTTCGATGAAAACCAACTCATACTATGTAACGTTTTTAGCATAAAACATGCAAACGATGCCATTTACTATACAATTACTGCATTAAAACAATTCCGGTTTACGATAAAAGAAACACCGGCTTTTGTTGCCGGGAAATCAGTATTTTTAAACGATTTTATGCAATTACTAACCAAATACTTTGATACTGTAAACCATTTTATTCCCGTTGAAAATAAGGAAGAACAAATTGATCAAAAAATGCTTTCAGAGCATCCCTGTTTATTTAATTAACTAAAAATGCGAATAGTAGGCGGAAAATATAAAGGAAGAATGTTTCATCCGGGGAAAAAATTTAAAGCCCGGCCAACCACCGATGTTGCCAAAGAAGGGCTGTTTAATATTCTGGATAATCGTTATGAGTTTTCGAGTAAAAATGTGCTCGATCTATTTTCGGGAACCGGAAGTATGGCTTACGAATTTGTAAGCCGCGGTTGCAAACAGGTAACCTTGGTAGAAAGTAATTTTAGCCACTATAAATTTATTTTAGAGGTTTTGGAAGCTTTAAAAATTGAAAATGCCCGTGTTTTCAAGACCGATGTATTTAAGTTTCTGCAAAAGTCACGCGATTCCTTCAACATTATTTTTGCTGATCCGCCCTACGATTTACCGGATTTTGAAACGGTACCCGAAGCAGTACTATCTACCGGGTTACTGGCTTCCGAAGGAGTTTTTATACTGGAGCACCCCAAAGAATACGATTTTAGCAGCCATCCCAACTTCAAAGAAATGAGGCATTACGGAAAAGTTCATTTTAGTTTTTTTGAAAAATAAAAGCTCCCAACTTTTTGTCAAGAGCTTTTTAACCAATTTTATTAATCCAGTTTTCGTTTAATACCGCAACCAACCGGTTTTGTTTCGGCAACAACCACTTCTTTTCCGCTCGACAAGCTGGACATTGCATCTTTCAGATAAGCCTGTTTAACTTCATCAGCACTGTCGTAATTATCATCGATTGCACCTTTATAGGCTAGCTCAAAATCTCTGTCAAACAGAAAAGCATGAGGTGTTGTTTGTCCGCCAAAAGCATTGGCAACCTGCGAATCATCGTCAATAACATAATAAAAATTGTAGCCTTGTTCTTTGGTCTTTCTTTTCATTTCCTCCATCGAATCTGATCCATCCCTGTTCTGATGGTTCGAATTTAAAACAATCATTCCCACATCGTTCTTATCCGCCCATGCTTTAATATCGTTGTACCTTCCCTCCCATTTCTTTACAAACGGACAGGTGTTGCATGAGAATAATACCAACAATCCATTCTCTTTTTTTACATCATTCAACGACACATTTTTACCAGTAACATCCGCCATTTTCACATCAGTAAGAACAGCTTTATCTCCAATTGAAAGTTTTCCGGGTTTGTTTCCGGCATAGCTCGAAAACACCACCAATACCATAATAAAAACCAATAACTTCTTCATAATTTTCTGTTTTATAAAATACTTAGTTGTCTGTTATTCGAACAAATACAAATAATTGTTGGTTCATCCGCTAAACAAAATCTGTGTTGTATGGTTTCTTGGTTGAAAACATTTTATAATGAAACTGGATTCGATAAGAAGAGACTACAAGCTGGCTTCCCTTGCAAAAGAAAATATTAAGAGCGATCCCATTGAGTTCTTTTCCCAATGGATGAATGAGGCGATTGAATCAGGGCTTCAGGATGCCACTTCAATGGCTCTTGCAACAGCTGGAAGCGATGGGTTTCCTCAGTCGAGAATTGTTTTGCTGAAAGATTTTAATAGTGATGGTTTTACCTTTTTTACCAATTACCAAAGTGAAAAAGGAACGGCCATTTCCGAAAACCCAAAGGTAAGCCTCCATTTTTTTTGGTCGGAGCTGGAACGGCAAATCAGAGTTACCGGAATAGCTGAAAAAACTTCGGAAGAGACTTCTGAAAAGTACTTCCATTCACGCCCGCTCGACAGTCAGATTGCAGCTGCAGTTTCGGCACAAAGTTCAGAAGTTCCGTCGCGCACTTCTCTCGAAGAAAAATTTTCAGACTTAAAAAATCAGTTAAACGGTAAAAATCCGGAACTTCCGGAAAATTGGGGTGGCTATTTGGTACGCCCGGTAAAATTTGAATTCTGGCAAGGAAGGGCAAACCGTTTGCACGATCGTATAATCTATGAAAAACAAACCGGTAAAAGCTGGCTAATAAAACGCCTGGCTCCCTAGAAATCAAGATTCAGCGTTTTCTTCAACAGTGCCAGGTTTGGATTTTTACCGGCCATTGCCTGGTATTTCTCAATATCGGAATAAATCATTTTCTCGCGTTTGACTTCCGTGATAACCGTCTTCAAATTAATACTTGAATTACGCAACTCTTTACGCAAATACGAAACAAGCTCCGGTCTGATTTGTACCAGCATCTCATCCTGAATACGATTGTCAATCTCCAGCAACAATGAAAAATCTTCCTGAATTTTTGGCAAAATTGATAAGGTTGCCTTTATACTGGGGCGGTCTTCAACCCGGGGAAGAAAGGCAGTCCATTTTTCTTTTAACTGCTCTTCGGTGAATGGCTCTGTTTCACCTGCCTTTGAATAAAGTTCGTGCTGTTCTTTGGCCGATATTTGTTTATGATCGTCAAAATCACCTTTCAATGCACGTTTTATCGAAGGCGTTCCCACACTTCCCGTTCGTCTTTTGGAAAAGCGCTGTACCACCGGAGGGGCAGTCCTTTCTTCCTGATTTTTAGGCACTGATGATGTTGCCGTAGGTTTCGGAGGAGTTTTAGGTGCTCGCGGAGTTTCCGCTTCTTCTTTGATATCGACACCGGTAAATATGGGTTCCAGGATATCTTCAGTCCCGTCAGCTATTTTTTTTTTAAGGTTAGCTGAGCTATCCTGATAAGCGCAAGTTCGATAAGCAGCCTTTTGTTTTGGCTCATTTTGTAGTTCATGTCGCACTCGTTGGCAATCTGCAAAGCATCTAAAAGAAAATCGCTGTTGGCAATCATTGCCTGTGTTTTGTAACGCTCTTTTATATCTCCCCCCACTTCAAGTAGTTGAACGGTAACAGGGTCTTTACAAACCAGAATATCACGAATGTGGCTGCTTAGCCCCGTTATAAAATGATGCCCGTCAAAACCATGGTTCAGAATGTCGTTGAAAATCATCAACACTTCAGTTACATTGTTTTTCAGAAATTCATCTACCAGCCTGAAATAGTAATCGTAATCCAACACATTCAGGTTGGTAATCACATCCTGGTAAGTAATATCCTTTCCCGAGAAACTTACAATCTGATCAAAAATAGAAAGTGCATCGCGCATTGCACCATCAGCCTTCTGAGCAATAATGTTTAATCCCTCTCCTTCTACGTTTACATTTTCGCTTTTTGCAACGTATTCGAGGTGTTTGCTGATTTCGGCTACACCAATACGGTTAAAGTCGAAAATCTGGCAGCGGGACAAAATTGTGGGAATAATTTTGTGTTTCTCGGTGGTTGCCAAAATAAAAATGGCATGCTTTGGCGGTTCTTCCAGTGTTTTCAGAAAAGCATTAAAAGCTGCCGACGATAACATGTGAACCTCATCGATAATGTAAACACTGTATTTTCCCATTTGCGGGGGCACCCGCACCTGATCGGTAAGCGTTCTGATATCGTCAACCGAGTTGTTCGAAGCTGCATCAAGTTCATGAATATTAAACGAGCGGCTTGTATTAAAAGCTTTGCATGAATCGCATTCGTTACAGGCTTCAGTGTCGGGCGTAAGATTGGTGCAATTGATTGTTTTGGCAAAAATACGTGCACAAGTCGTTTTCCCAACTCCACGCGGGCCACAAAACAAATAGGCATGTGCCAGCTGTTTGCTTTTGATGGCATTTTTCAGCGTTCCGGTAATGGAAGCCTGTGCCACAACGGTTTCAAAAGAATCGGGTCTGTATTTTCTTGCCGATACGATAAAATTCTCCATAATTGCCCCTACTTTTGCGGAAGACCAAAGATAACCAATTATGCCTTGAAACGACTGATTTTTTATTAACAGATTCTTCGTAACTCACAAATACCCTGAACGCTAAACAATTAGAAAAAACCTCTCTGAATTCAAAAATGCCGACTTCTATTTATCGAAGAATTTACCCGTTTTCTTTTCTTCGTACGGAACCTTTCCGTGAATATTGCCACCCCGCCATTCGGTTCGCGTATTTTTTCGTTTAAAGTGAAGATCTTTCTTTTTTTCGTGCTGAAACTCCTGGCGAAAGTATTCAACAGAATAAAGCGGGATAAAGACTAAAAAGAAAACGACTACCCCACCAATTATAACAGGTTTTGCATTATGAGCCGTAAACAGTTGAATAAAAATTGCCACTGCCTCAACCAGTAGTACTCCGGGGCCGCTAAGCATTAAAACAATTGTTTTCAACTTTGTCATATCAATATTATTATTGTGAGGTGGCTGAAGCTGCAACCGACGCAGCGGCTGCCGAAGCTGCTACTGCCTGTGCAGTGGCAATAGCATCTTTTATTGCCGATGAAACCTGGTTATCTACCATCATGCTTTTCAACCTCTTTTTTGCCTCTCGCCGCTGTTTATTATCCGGAAATAAGCGATATAATAAACCACCCGGTACCAGAAAAGAAAGCAAAACAAGTGCTTCTTCATCATGTGTCCCCTTGCGGATCATTTGGCGGATTTCAGCTTCCTGATTTCTCAATAATTGAAAATTGGTAACAAATGGCTTTTTCCATCTAAAGAACAAAAAATGTCTGTCTTCCATACGAATTAACCTGCTGTCAACCAATCCATTTTGAACTTCCCGTCTGATGTACTTTAGCGAAAAATAGAACTTATTAATCCAGCGCGATATTTTTCGGGGACTTTTGGCCTGGCTCATTTTCAACAACAGAAAACGATGCAGTTCATCCTCCGTATTTGTTGTTAATACAATAATTCGTTTATCCTTAAATTTTATTTTTTTCTGCAGATAAAGCTCCATAAACAAAGCCCCCAACACGATATAATCAATAGCAGAATAGCTTTGCGGGCTGATACCTCCCTTTTCGGGCCGGATGGATAAAAAATATAGCTTTTGCGCAAGTGGAAGTGTTGGTTCCATATTTAATTGACTTTGATTTTTTCTTACTAATGCGTCTTAAAAACACTACTAAAAATTACAAATAATCGTACTTATTTCCAGCATTTTTTGCAATACAATTCAAAAACATGTTTTCATCCAACTAAAAGATAAGATCAACCACAGCATTTTGAATGCAAAAGATATACAAACATTTAAACATGTAAACAGAATATAATCGATGCAGAAATAAGCCTACACAAAATATTTATTCAAAGCATTTTGTCCGAATAGTATGTTTTTTAATCTTAATGATCTATTTTTACTCCATTATTTTTACTTAGATTAATTGAATTAGGCATTTTGTCAATAACTAAAAAATCAGTAAATTGGGGGAATCTAACAATAATAATATGGAGCAACAATTTAAAAGCCTAACGATTTTTGATTTTCAGGCCAGGTTTC
>JBKEDN010000150.1:0-25278 GCA_047975435.1 Draconibacterium sp.
AACAGGAAGCCCCATTGCTTTCGGCAAGGGATATCATGGACTTCATGGTTTTTAAGTTTTATCGCCAAATGACCGGTGAGATGATGTTGGAAAAACTAAAGCAACGACATATTCGAAGACAACGAGATATAGACTACTGGTATTCAAAACAATAAATGTGTTAAAGTAGAATTAACAAAGGAATTGCAATTTAATCTCAACTGGATGCTATTGTTAATTGACCCAATCGAAACTCTATCTATATTCTTGATAGTCTTATATGTATCAATTTTGTCTAAATATCTTGTGAATACTTCTTTCGCTTTTTGTAAAGATTCAAATGCAGTATTTCTCAGTTGATTAACTTCAATAATGTTTTTGTTTATCCTTTTAAAAAGTTCATTATTTACTATTGGAACTAATGTTTTTCCAATTCCTGGAGCTTCTATATATCTAATGGCTGAACCAGAAGCATTTTTATTTATTTGCGACCGACCATATTTTGATTTAAGGAAAGCGGTTAAATAACCCACGTATTTTACATCTTCTACTAATAGTCGCGTAACATTATTTGCAAATGCAGTACCATTTAAATTGTTGTCCACAAGTCCAGCATACCCAACAACAGTCCCGAATCCAGTTATTAAAATCCACCCTTCATGAACTGAGAGGTTTAAGTCTTCAACTTGTTTCTTTGGTAAGTATGTATTACTGTCATTTACTAGTTTTATAATATCATGACTTTGTTTATACTCAATGGATGTAGAAGTTTTACTACAGTATTGTCTCTTGAATATAGATGGATTGAATAGTTTTCCAAATTCAGATAACTCCTTTAACTCAAGTGATGTATTAGAAACAACTCTGCTATTTGCTGCATTAGGGTTAAGATAAAATTTCCCTTCAAATCTCTTATCTTTAACCAATTCTTGATATTTAATTTTAGCTGTTTTCATGAATTAATCCTTATGATTTAAAAAAGCCCTTACTATTGATGGGAGGTCATCATCTATTTGCTTAATTTTTTCTAGCCTAACTTTTACAGATGGTTTGCCTGTTTTTCTGCCGTAAACAACATACTTCGTTTCTGTATTAAATAAAATTTCTGCTCCATCATCATCCCTTTTATAAATTGGATTTCCTCTACGGTCTTTTCCAAGCTTTTCAGCTATTGCCATAAAAACCTCATAATCTTCAGCACTATCTTGTGCTAACTGTCTTTCCAATTCTGTTTTTCTTTGTAAGAATAAAAGTGAGGCTTGAACACCTACTTGAGGAAGAAATGCTTCAACTGCTAAATCTATTGAAGCAAGTACTTTAAATTTATCTAGTATCCATTGTCTTACAGGTAATGTGTTAGGATTCCCTAAGATACCATCAGGTAATACAATTGCCATTTTACCACCTGGTTTAAGGAAGTTATAGCAAGCTTCAATAAACAACACTTCAGGAGCATCACTATACGCACCTAATTGATAGCGTAAAGTTCCATCATCTTTATAAATAATACTTCTATCAACCTTTACTTTTGCTCCAAATGGAGGGTTAGTGAATATCATATCGAATTTCTGACGAGCATCTGTACCATAAGCATTTTCAATATCCTTCATTTCTTTTAGGCTATTGTTTATAGAGTCTTTGATTTTCTCAATTTCTTCGGGATGCTCCCAATTAGGGTATTCCAATGAGTTTACATGAAATATATTGGCATGTCCGTCTCCGGCCATTACCATATTCATGCGAGCAGCCTTTTTTAAATCAGGGTCAAAGTCAAAACCAAAAATGCTTTTTTCTGCATAGTTTTTTACTCGTTCATTTACTTCGTATGAATTGTACTTATCAATTAGCAAAGGTTCTTCCAAATCGGGATAGATTTCTTTGGCAATTTTTTTACGAACATGGTCAAGCACCATTACAAGGAAGCCTCCCGAACCACATGCCGGGTCCAGCACCCGATGGTTCTCGCTAGGGTCAAGCATCTCTACCATTGCCTTAATTATATTTCTTGGTGTAAAAAATTGCCCGGCTTCCTGTTTTAATGTGTTGCTCACAATAGTTTCGTAAGCAGTACCTTTCACATCAATAGAGGCATCCAAGAATGAATATTTAGCAAGGTCACTTGCTATAAAGGCAATCCCCTTATCTCGAAGTTCAATTTCTTCACTACCGGAGAATACCTCAGAAAAGATTTCGTTCTTTTTTAATTCCTTAAACAAGTCTTTAATCCTGTCGGCTACTTTCTTACATCCTTCTGGTGTATTCTTTTCCTTAACACCAACCCAAAACTTTCTACGATAACTTGTATCGGAAGGTAAAAACCTTCGTTTTTCATCATAAAGCTTACAGAAAATCAAATATAGCAATTGCCAAAACGCATCTTTCTTTCTTCCTTCGTTTCCGTATATGTAATCATGCGAACGCTTAAAAACCTTTATCAAGGAATCATTGGCTGGTTTTCTACTTGTTGAGCGGTCATCACGGTCTAGGTCATCCAAAGTTTCACCTTCACCCGGAAAATCAGATAAATCAGTAAACTCATAATCAAATCCCATATCATCGTCTTCTTTTTGCAAGAAGTGATAACTAGAACCATTTGCCCATAATCCAAATTCACAGCTTTCTACTGCACCCATAGCATTTTCAAGAGTAGCTGCAATTCCTTTTTTTGTGTCTGTGTCCTTAACAGAATCGGGTTGTATAATACAGATACGAATGATATGGTCTTGTATATGTGGTTTTCCTTTTTCAAAAACTACCAATTCAACCTTTTGCTTTTTTAGCTTCTCTGTATCAGGGTCGGTATATTCTATTTTAAAATCACGCTCCATGTCGTGGAGGTCAAAACCATATTCCTCGTTTAGCATGACTATTACTGATTGCAAGTTGCTCTCTTGTGGTTTTATTGTTTTTATTTCACCTGAAAGCACACAAACCAATTGGTTATCTTCCAATACTATATCTTCCTGTTCTATTATTTCTTTAGACATTTTACAATGTTTTAATCAAGTCATTAATTTCGTTTCGCTTTTCCCTTCGTGCAGCGTATCTTAAAAGCTTACTCTTATTTACATTATAGTTGCTGATAGCTTTACTGAAAATCTGCTCTAAGTCGTACCCAATAGGTTTTAGATACGCATCATACTTCATCCATGCATTAACTAAAATTCCTTCGATAGTGGGAGAAGTATAATCGCCATTCTTTAACAAAGGAATTTCAGATACGAGGGGAGCAAGAATTATAATTTCATCTTGCGTTTGACCATATCTCATAAAGGTTTCTTTGTCGGAATGCAGATAAACATTTCTACTGAAATCAAGCATGTTGTTAAAAAGAGAATCAAGTTCATCTTTTGCCGTAGAGAAGAAAAACCAATTCTTTTTTATTTCAGCCCCTGTAATTTCATTAAGCATATGAGTATCCCAAACACATAATTCGCTATTACATAAAGGTTTAATCTTATTGTACAGCCTTTTAGTTTTTAAACTTAGCTCAATAGAAAAGTCCGGTTTAAATTCAAAAGAGTAAATTCCTCTGCCTTTCTGAAAAATGTATTTTTCCTTTTTCATCTGACTTATTCTCCATGAAATTGTCCGAGGAGATAAATCAGGAAAGGAGCTTTTAAGAAAATCTGATATTTGAGTAGTAGAAATATCTTCCTGATTACCAAATTGTTCTCTTAATACTGACGCTAGTTCTGAATTTTTCATAATTATGTTTCCGAAAATATAAAAAACAAATGAAAAGTCAAAACTTTGGCAGTATAAATGTTTTACTGCCAAAATAACAAATATGTAATAGCTGGTTTTTCAGGTACTTATTGAAGGCTATCTAATAAATTCACAATATTCGCAAACAAACCTTTCTTTAATGGAGATTCCGTTGATTGAATTTTATGGCGAAGGTAATTTTGAGGTACTTGTTTTTTAATCAGAACTTTGGCAAGCTTACCTAATTCACTTATCAATTCTTTTTCCAACCAAGTGAGATTATTGAAAAATATGACTGGCTAAAGCCTATCGAAAATACAGATGTTAATGTACAGTTAATAGATTTGTTGATATGGTTTCTAAATCCCCACATCTAAGCTTGAAATTAAGAGTCGAAGAAATTCTTATTTGGGCTTTGACAATGGGACCTGAATTATATATTCCAAGAATAGTAAATGAAGCTCTATTGCAAAAAAAGTCTATCTCATTTGAAATATGTTCTTTAATTATTTATAAACTGGCAGAATCATATTCAGAAAAACTTGCCAAACAACTTGACAATATAGACCTAAGCGAAGAGATTAATCATTTTGTAATTGAATACAATATGATGCAAACATTTTTTCTTACCAGGCAATATTCTAAAAAACTGACAGAATTATATGAAAAGTTAGATAAATCTTATTCAAATGTCATCTATACAAGAGGACGTTGTGCATTTGAAGAACCCTACCTTTTTCCTGTGCAGGAGATAATGGACGAACTTGATAATGAATATATACTTGACGAAAATATTTGTAGATATATTGATGAAAATATAGATAATTTATGTGAGCCTCTTTAAAAACTAGAAGTTGTGAAAACAGACAATTATATCGCCCTTAGTTTTTTGATGAACAGTTTGATATCAAACGATTTGGTAACTACCCATACTATCTAAAATATCTTATTGATTGTTCTATTGCCAGAAATGTCGCCAAACCACAATTGGAAATTGTTTATAAATAATTAAAATCTTATTAATTTGCACGCAAATAGGACTGATCCTGAAGGAGCCCTACACTTAATCAAAGAAAGAAATCCATGTTCCACGAGGTTCACGAATGATTGAGAGTTTGTCCAAACAACGCTATTTACCTAATGGAAGAATGAATCTTACATTAGTAGATGTTGGTTTAAGATCAGCAATGCATATGTTTGCAAGGAATGCACTTGACGAAATGGAAAAATTCTTAAAAGAAGAAGAAGAAAGGTTAGATTCCAAATAAAGACTATAAAATAGGGGTAGACAAATCATCTCCCTATATTGCCAAATTGTACAACTGAAAAAACATCGTAGAAGGATCTAACTATTTAGCCAAAGATTATGAAGCAATATTGAATCTTCTGAATATTGAAACTCAAAAGAAAAAACTCAAATTATAATTACTAACAGTATTTAATAAATTTCAATCTTGCTGGCATTGAGGGATTTTGCCTATATTTAAACACTTAATAGTTTTTTATGTGTTTATGAATTGCATCAATCATCCATATGATAATGCTGTTTCGCAATGTCAGACTTGCGGTAAAGGCTTGTGTATAGATTGCACTAATAAGTTTTCAAGACCCATTTGTTCAGATTGCTATTCTGCTACCCGTAAGAAGCAAAAATGGGCAGGTGTAATTGAGATATTGCTGACTCTTTTAATCGGGTTTCCCGTAGCAGTTATTCTTGACTTGTTGGTCAATAGTACTTATAGAACCCCTGACAGCTTCTGGGAAAGCCATCTTTTCTTAATTTACATGGGGCTGGGACTGGTTTCCGGTTGGAAGACTTTAACAAGAGTAACTCCACAAACATTTCTCTTCCTTCCTATCTTAGGTTGGATATTCTATTTCCTAATAAAGGGAGGCTTGTCCCTGCTTGTTGGTTTGATTGCATTCCCGGTAAGGATGATCAGGAATATAACCTTATTGTTTAAGTAAGATCTCCGGGACAATTCCCCAAAGACAGTTTTCTATAGTCTGGATAAAGAATGCCATTCCATTAAACTTTTGAGCAAAGGTATTAATCGCCGTCCGGAAAAGTCAAGGGCGGCTGCCCGTGCATATTTCCTATTGCCAGCCGTCCTTCGGATACGTTCAGTTTGTTTTCTCATTCCTCTAAAACAAACTGACATGCAACCTTGACAAGAATCCATCCGGCTCAATAGGGTGCGCAAAAATTTAATGGCGTGCCAGTAGCCCAAATAAATCCCAAAGGCATGGGTAACTTCAATGACTAATTTATTTTCTCTCAATGAAATTACAGTTTCTTATTCACGGAAATTGAAGCTAACAGATTTGCCAAAGATTACCTGTTCTAAAGATGCATATGATTTGGTTTATCCTTTCTGGATTGTTGATATTGACCACCGCGAATCGTTTAAAATATTGCTGCTGTCAAGAGCGAACCGAGTCCTTGGAATTTCAAACTTGTTTGTTGGCGGTTTATCCGGTGTTGTTGTGGACCCAAAAATGATTTTCCAGACCGCTTTAAAGTGTAATTCCCAGTCTATTATCTTATGCCACAACCACCCAAGTGGCAACCTGCAGGCAAGCGATGCTGATTTAAAGCTTACACATAAAATGGTAGAGATAGGTAAATTACTAGACCTTCCTATTTTGGATCATATTATTTTTACCCGTGAATCCTACTATTCTTTCTCTGATAATGGGGAGTTATAACACTCCCTATTAGTATACGAAAGGCAACTCAAAGTTACCTTTCGTATTAATTCCCAAATGCAAAAGCATGCTTACAGGTTTTTACTTGATTGGGCTTTCACCAAATCCCTGTTTTTCACTATAAATTGCTGATGCCTTCCTCCATTCTTTTCGAACAATTCAATAACCAATTGCTTTTTATCAGGGATAGTAAATTTCGGAAACGCAAAAACCGTCCTTTCTGATTCTTCTCCAGCTATTGAAACCACTTGATTGTGAACTTTCACGGGCTGAAGCACGGTTTCCTGTACCGCCATCCGTTTCATAACTTTTCTATCGACGATTTTGAAAACCAGGAAATCAACATCAAAAGGGATATTCGAGGGATTTTTAATCTCAGTATCTAAAAACAACAATCCATTGTAGCTATAGATACCCCGGAGGACAAACTCAATCCCAAACCGGGCGCTTTTTACATTCCTGATACATCTCCGGTTACTTTCATGAATTCTTTGCATAACTACTTGAACGGTTCTGGGCGACTCGTTCCCCAACTCAGATAGATAAACATCCATCGTATTTTCCGCTTTATTGCCCAATTTTTCATTATAGAGAAAATCGTTCATTTCAATATTCAGTTTCTCCGGGTTTTCCGAGTAGTTTACGATAAAGGAATAAAAACTGCCTTCATCGGTAATCACCGAGAAGTTGGTTTCTTCTTTAAATGCTTTAACAGCAGCTTTTACCCTGACCACATTCTCAGCACCATCGGCTTTTCCCGCGATGATGTTGGACGAACCAAGATCAATATATGATATACCCGAAGGAATAATCAAATGGGTGGTTTTGTCAAAAGTTACCTCTATGCAATACGACGGGATTACCCGGTCTTTTGCTATGAATTTGGTAAAACGGTTTTGAGCAAAAGATGACAGCGCAAAAGCTGAAAGCAATATGCATGTGAAAAATAATTGTTTCATGTTGATAGATTTTGAATTCAATAATTTGATTTTTAATTGGCGGGCATTAACGACAGGCGGTAACCGGCTTTCAGGGTTACTTTGGTTGTCCGCAGCTTTTTTGAAACATATTGCGAAGCCCCCTGTATAAAACTCCGTCCCACATCGGCAGCCAGTTGCTGTCCGGCCGTCGTCCCCTGGTTAATACTAATACTTGTTCCTGCCCTCTGTCCCATGGAAGCGGCAAGCTCTTTCAGGGCAGTGGTCTCCACAGAGCCGGGAATAAAAATCCCCTGCTGCCCATCCGTATCATACACCGAAATTTCCACGGGAATTATCCTGCCCCTGTATTCCAGCGAACTGACCGTTATTTCCAGCCGTTCGCCCCGGATGGTGGCAATGCCGGTAATTATTTCGTTTGCCGGGATTATTATGCCCCCGGCTTTTACCGCTTCGAGCAAGCGTAAGCTGACATTTTGCCCCGAGACAATTACCTGGTTGTTATAGACACAGGCTTTAAGCGTATTGGGATAACTCCCCGTGGCGTTTTGGCCTGCGGTATAAAAACAGGTATTCATTGCCTGAGAATACCGGCCAATAAAAGCAGAATCACTTTCCTGCTGCTGTAGGGCACTTGTTTCGACTGTTCCCAATTTAGAAACCGGCACAACCTTTTTATTTTCCATAGGACGGGATTCCCGCACCGGAACATTATTTTGTTGCTGTTCCAGCGTAGAAGGCATATACTTTGCAGCCATTTTATAGCTTTCTTCCATTAGTTTAAGCTGTCTGTCAATTCCACCAGCACTGTCCGGCTTTTGATTCAATTCCAGTTCTGCTTGTAATTCTTCAACCTGCCTTTCCAGTACCTTTTCACGCAGGCTTGCCTGCGGCTGGCTGTAGAAGCTGTTCAAATCCTTGTTTACATTTTTGTAAGCTTCGGCAGATGAACGGATGGAAGATTCCGGCTTTTTTCGAGAAGAATATCCATTTATGCCACTGGTGATAACCCGGCTTTTTGCCGTTTCGGGTTTAATGCCGTAATCTTCGAGGGACAAAGCCTGCCGGTTTTTCTTTTTCCCGAAAAGCTCCATTTCATAAGCCGCTTTTTTATCCCCGATGATTTCATTCTTAGGGATAGGCAGATTAGTATTAAGTCCTCTTTTTTCCTGCCCTTTTTGAAATGAAGGCGTAAAGATAAAATATATGGCTAAGGCAAAGACCGCAAATATCAGCGGGAAAACAACCAGTTTTTTCCGCTTTTGCACTTGTTCTGCGCTTAACATTTTGTGTTTGTTTTTATTATTGTTCTGTTTCATTGTCAGTCGTTTTAAGTAAAAACGTATCAGGTGAGTTGTCATCCGATATTTTTAAAGGGGTAATATGTTCCGGTTTTGAAAGTTCAGTCCTACCCATGAAGATGTTCGTAAAGGAAACAACCACCAAAACAGCGAACAGGATAAGCAAAGCCCAGACAGTAAACCATCGTTGCTTTTGGGTAAGCTTTTCACAGGCATTCTTTAACCAATCCCAAAGTTTTGCCCTGGTATCGGATATTCCCTTTTTTGTCGGGGACTTACCTATCCCATGTTGACATATCTTCATTCTCTTTTATGTTGAAGTTTTCAAGGATGAATCCGTGCGGGTTATTGTCGCTGCGCGAGGTATTGCGCAAACGGCAGGAAGTAATCAGCCTACGCTCCGTAACAGTTGTTTCTCTGATAATGTGTTGCCGGGCATAAACCATAGCTTCATAAGGATAATTGCCGAAGTTGCAGGAAATGCTGTCAAGCCATATCCGTTGAGTAACATTGCCCGAGATCACCCGGTTGAAATACCCACTTTCCACCAAGTCCTTGTAAATGGTAAAAGCGCTTTTGTCCGAAAGATAAAGGGCGCGGTTGATGTTGTGTTCAATGGCATCCTTGTCGGGAGAAAGCGTAAAAAACAGTTCGTGGAAACGCCCGATATGATCTTTGGCCTCCACCGGCCTGTTTTGTGCCAAATCCTGCGACAAGGCCAGTATCAGCGACTTGCCCTGATCAAGCACGTATATCTTTTGCCGTTGCGCCTCAGCATAGCTATATGAACTCCATACAGCATAAACGGTAACAAGCGTACAGCAACACACAAAAATGATGGCAAACAGCCGTATCATTTTAAAGCTGCTCTCAATATTCATTAAAGGTTTAAATTCCATGATTTTTCAAATTTTAATCAATTAATGTTTCAGTATTTTCCCAGCAATATTTCCGGTAGCTGCTCCTGCTGTACCACCAACAAATGCAGCACCTTTGGTTGCAGCCTGGTTTACATTTCGACCATAATTACCCATACCACCGGCCTGTACAATCCATCCGGCCACACTCGGAATAGTGAAGTATCCTACAATTCCAATAAGCATAAAGGTGATATACACTCCGTCAGTCCCCTGCGGAATATAATTAGGGTCGGCAGCCATTTCTGCAATATCCTTTTGGATCATCAATGCCTGTAACTTTGCCAGCACCGAAGAAAAAATATCAGCCACCGGTAGCCAGAGGTAAATACTGATGTACCGGGTGAGCCAGCCAACAAGGGTGCTTTGAAAACCATCATAAACGCTGAATGCAAAGGCAATTGGCCCGAGTATAGACAATACAATCAGGAAGAATGTCCGCAGGCAGTCTACTACCAAAGCGGCAGCCTGGAATATCAGTTCCAGAAGATTCAAAAATGCCCTCTGGATTGATTTTTTCAAATTGTACCAACTACGATCGGCATACATCCCGACGATAGTTACAAGATCTTTTGGTCCCCAGCCCAACTCATCAATCGCTTTGTCAAATGCTTCGTCGCTTACCAGATAAGCTTCGTCCGGATTTCTCAGCATCTTTTCGCGTTCAATGGTGTCCTTGTCTTTTTTCAGTTGTTCCAGATCCAGCACCTGCGATTCCAGTATGCCGCTTGTCCCCCGGACAATGGGGCTTAGCACGGCATTCATTGTCCCGAGCACAATAGTCGGGAAAAACAAAATACACAAGCCGATGGCAAAAGGGCGGAGCAAAGGGTAAACGTCTATGGGCTCAGCGCGTGCCAGCGATTGCCATACCCGGTAGGCCACATAAAACAGGGCACCCAGTCCGGCAATACCTTTGGCTACAGCTGCCATATCCGAACAAAGGGGCATCATTTCAATGTAAAGCACCCGGAGTGCCTGGTGTAAATTATCGAATGTATCCATAAGCCAATCGTTTACCAGTACCTGTCTGCTGAAGTTCCGTAGAGTGCCAGTATTCGGGCTTTGTCACCTTCCTGTTCTGCCCGGATAAGGGAAATGGAGATATTCTTGTTGGTATAATACCGGGTAAGGTTGCGGTAATGTTTTACCGAATTGTAACACCGGTCAACAAGGTCTATCCGTTCTTTGTCAGTCATGGACATCCCGGTGCTGCTAACTGCTTCTTTAAGTTCTTTCAGCAGCCCGGCACCTTCCTCCAGTAACTTTGTATAGCCAAAGGCGATGGCCGTTAATTCTTCCTCGGTATAGTACTCATCCTGCAACATCAGGTCAAAAGAATTGACGTATATGTCTGATATCTCGCCAACCATAAGCAGGGTTTGCTGCACCTTCCTGGCATCTTTTACCAGGTCGGTTACAGCTTTAAGTTTGTCGTAATACGCTTTGCCTTGCTGATATACCTTTTTCACTTCCTGGAAGTTTTTTATTACGTTGGAGACCGTGCTTGAAGTTTGTACAATTTCATTAGCAGAGTTGACAATGCTTTGGGCAAGATTTGCCGGGTCGGTCACCACAAACTGCGCTCTCAGCCCGACAGTGCCAAGCATAACCAGCAGTCCTGTTATTATGAATTTTGTTTTCATCCTTTTGAGTTTTAAATGTTATTAGGTAAAAGATTCCTGTTTGCTTTCGGCCAGTTGCTTAATGGCCATTTCGATATTCCCGTCCAGCTTTTCGGTTAAGCGGGCTAGTTCGAGTTTCTCTGTTTCTTCGGTGGTGTACGTTATATACTCACTTAAAGAAACTTCTGTGGCATAAACGGCAGATTGTACCCCGCCAAGGCCAATCCACACCTCCTTGTAATTTCGTCTGGGGTCATTGTCCATATTAATGGATAAAATCTGGTCGCGTTCTTTTTCCGTAAGCCCCAGCAATTCCTGTATCGCATCAAACTTGTTCATGTACTTGCGCTGGTCGAGCAGGATTTTACAATCCGAATTGTTGATGATGCTTTCCTTTACAATGGGAGAACTGATGATATCGTCCACCTCCTGGGTGACCACCACTGCCTCCCCAAAATATTTGCGGACAGTTTTGAACAGGTAACGGATATACTCGCTCATATTGGCAGAGGTCAGCGCCTTCCAGCATTCCTCAATCAGTATCATTTTACGGATACCTTTAAGCCTTCGCATTTTACCTATGAAAGTTTCCATAATGATAATGGTCACGATGGGGAGCAACACTTTGTGGTCGCGGATATTGTCCAGCTCGAACACGATAAAGCGCTTGTTGAGCAAGTCCAGTTGCTTGTCCGAATTCAGAAGATAATCGTATTCTCCCCCTTTGTAATAGGGTTCAAGCACATTCAGGAAGTTGTCTACGTCAAAATCCTTTTCACGAACATTTTTTGATCGTAATTCTTTCCGGTAACCTTCTCTTACGAACTCATAAAAGGTATTGAACGAGGGGATAATGCCATCTTCATCCTTTAGTAAGCGGATAAAACTGTTAACGGCATTGGACAAAGCCACTTCCTCCGCCCTTGTGGGGACTTCGCTGTCTTTCTTCCAAAGGGTCAGAATAAGGGTTTTGATACTTTCTCTCTTTTCTATATCAAACACGCCATCACTTGTATAGAAAGGATTAAATGCCACGGGGTTGTCTTCGGTATAGGTAAAATAAACTCCGTCTTCTCCTCTTGTTTTATGGTGAATTAAATCACACAGCCCTTTGTAACTGTTTCCGGTATCCACCAAAAGCACATGAGTGCCCTGTTCATAATACTGGCGTACCATGTGGTTGGTGAAAAAGGATTTACCGCTACCCGAAGGGCCGAGAATAAACTTGTTACGGTTGGTGATAATCCCTGTTTTCATCGGCAAATCGGAAATATCCACATGCAGGGGCTTTCCGGTCAGGCGGTCAACCATTTTAATCCCAAACGGCGAGGGGGAATTCTGGTAATTGGTTTCCCCTGTAAAAAAGCAGCAGGCCTGTTCGATAAAAGTGTAAAAGCTCTCTTCGAAAGGAAAGTCTGCCGCGTTGCCGGGAATGCCAGCCCAGTAAAGGGTCGGGACATCGACGGTATTATGGCGTGGCTGGCAACCCATCAGCGAAATTTGGGAACCCACATTGTTTTTAATCATTTTCAGTTTCTGCGCGTTGTCCGACCAGGCCATCACGTTAAAGTGGGCGCGTACAGAAACCAGCCCCTGAGCATGTGCTTCGTTCAGGTACAAATCAATCCATTCCTTGTTTACCAGGTTGCCCCGTCCGTAACGTGCCAGTGATTGCATATTGCGCCCCATTTTCTCAAAACGTTTCAGGTTTTCTTCATGATTATCAATAAACACAAACTGGCTGTAAATGTGGTTACAGGGCAAAAGTAGTCCTACTGGTGATGCAAAGGACAGGCGGCAACTACTCTTATCGGTCGAAAGTCGTTCATAACGGCTGTCGGTGCTTACTTTTCCCGGCAAATCGCCAACTTCGGAAATGGTATACAGGCAAAGTGCATTGTCCCCAATGTGCACCTGCCCCGGATCGATACGCATATCTTTCAGTACAGGCCTGTTTTCCTGTGTAAGGGCAAGGTATTTTTCAATAATGCCGCCTTTGTTGTCCGTTCCGGTGATTTCAGAAGTGCTCAACCGTTCCAGTTTTACGATCCCGCAGTCGTTTATAATACGTTCAAACTGGCTGGCAGCATCCAGGAAACGGTTGGCGGTTTCTTTGTCCTTTACTTCTTTGGGGACAATAAATCCACGGGCAAGGCTGCAAAAAGTGCTTTGCTGCCGCGAACGTTCTTTGGTCGTTTTGGTCAGCATTAAATAACAACAATGATTCAGGAAAGGCCGCTCGTTAAAGTGCCGTTGGAAACTTCGGGAGAGGAAAGACATTTCTCCTGTTTCAGAGATTTCCGGAGCATATTTTTCTTCACAGTACCAGTCCTGTTTTAACACGATGGAATAATCCGGCAACACCTTTATGGCCTTGCACCAAGCTGAATGCAGGGTTTCGTAACCGGCAGCACTAACGGTAAAGAGCTCGGGCAGCTTTACCCGGAACACAACAGTTATATCCGCATCTTTCGAAAGGATACATCCGTTCTCCACTGCCAGTAGCGGGAATTTTTGTTCCAGCGTATTTGTTTTCAGGATGTTTCTCATAGGCGTAAACTTGATTTAAGGTTGGTGGATTTTGCTTGTTGGCAGAATAGTTTCAATACCCTCCGGCGGTTGATCAGCCTGCGTGGGTATCTTTTTACGGCCTGTCGTTTCATCAGCCCGTGCGTTCCGTATTTTTTGTTCAGCGAAAAGGTTTGCCAGGTAAGCAAAGGGGCTGTTACAACGCCAAACCCAATGCAGATGCTTTGCGGTACACCGCTCATATACATCACCATAAAAAGGATAATGACAGCGAGCAGCCCACCGGCAAAAATGAACAGGTACTGGCTTTTCAGTCCCTTAAACTCGACCGGCTTATTGATACCTTTGTTGATGGTAAATTCTGCCATAACTTACAGAAAAAAAGACCTTAAAATGGTAGCAGCAACAATCAGGAAGATACAGGCCCCAAACCAGGAGGCGGCAACCTTTGAGGTGTCCGGGTCACCGCTCGAAAACTTGTTATATACTTTCACGCCTCCAATTAGGCCGACAACGGCTCCAATGGCGTAAATTAGTTTGGTGGCGGGATCAAAATACGAGGTGACCATTTGGGTAGCTTCGGTAATACCGGCGCTGCCGTCTCCCTGGGCAAAAAGGTTAACCCAGGCAAGGGCTAATACTAAAAATGAGACTACTTTCTTTATCATACGCTTAAAGTTTTATACCAGACAAGACCTGCCCGGCGGTTAATAATGGCGCAAACGTATGGTGTAGAAGCAATGCTTCTTTTGGGGGTGGTTAAGTTGTCGTAGTTTGTCGTGGTTTGTCTGGGGAAAGGAAGAGAACTACATTGCCACCAAAAAGGACACTGAAAGAGCCAAAGCTGATTTTGTTTTTTTTAATAGCTACCCACAACCTAAAACGGCAGATTAGTATTGTTGAGATGACCGAATTAAGAAAATATGTAGCAAGATTTTTTTAAAATCTTATGTTCAGATATTGCTCTTTTTCGCCTATTTTTAAATCAGGAAAACTAAATATTCTAAAAAATATGAAAAATTCCACAGCAAAAAGTCAAACCCCAAACATCATGAGTCCAACGAAAAGAATTGTATACAACATTAAATAAGAAGACTTGGGGGCAGTTTTTAAAAGGGAAACTTATTGATTTAGGATTATCGCAACTTATAAACTTTGACACCATGAAGTTTATATATAAAGAATTGACTCATAAAATATTAAGATTGACACAGGCTCAATAGTTAATATTTTGTTTGCCTGGCAGTTAGTGCACATACTGAAAGACATCACAAATGATTAGAGCATTACTGAAAATACGATTAAAACAAATATACCGGGGAATTATGGGAATTGGATTAATTCGATTCATTTTCTTAGTCGGGTTAGTTGGATTTCTAGGATTTGCTCTATATGTGAAAAGCACTGATAAGGCAACTTCTCAATACCTAAGCACAGGATTCCTATTATTGATAATGTTCGTTCATTTTAAACGAGAAGATATTCTTTTTCTAAGAAGTCATTTTTCAAACTATAAAACGCTCGTACTTGCGGAATATATTATCCTTGCTATTCCGCTTGTATGTTGCTTTTTGATACACAAGCAATGGATTGCCATCAGCGAACTACTCGGATTACTTATTATTGTCAATTTAGACTTAAAAGCAAGACATTCAAACTTGAATACAAAACTTCAAGAATTAATTCCCAGCGATGCCTTTGAATGGAAAGCAGGAGTGAGGAAACATTTTTTTGTAATTGTTCCAATTTGGATTATTGCCGCCCTAACCTCATTTTTTGTTGGAAGCATTCCCATTGCAATTTTTATTTTGGGGATTACTATTTTAAGTTTTTTTGAAAAATGTGAACCATATCAAATTCTATTATCCCTTGAATTAAATGTGACAAAATTCCTAATGTTAAAGGTAAAACGTCTTTTGCAATTATTCTCAATAATTGTGATCCCGTTACTCGTTTTGTTTATAATCTTTAATCCATATAATTGGTATATTCCGGTTGCCGAGTATTTTATTTTCTGTAGTCTCCTGGTTTATGCTATCATGACTAAATATGCGTTTTATGAACCAAATGTAAAATCGTCAGTGGCACAAATCTATGTAGCTATTGGTGCATTAGGAGGTATAATTCCAGTTTTTTTACCCGTCATGTGGCTTTTAACCATTTTGTTCTATTTAAAGTCAGTTAATAATTTAAATTTCTATTTAGATGATTACAATTAGTAACCTCACAATTTCATATAACAAGAACGAAAAAGTTATTGACAACTTGAATTTATCATTGGATGAGAATCTGATACATGGAATTGTTGGATTGAATGGTGCCGGAAAAACCACATTGCTAAATACCCTTTATGGACTAAAGAAACCAGTTGCAGGTTCAATTCAATTTCGCAAGAGCGAAATTGATAAAAAATCTATTGCTTATTTGGTGACTGAGAATTTCTTTTATTCAAATATCACAGGGAAAGAATATTTGAGTCTTTTTAAAAACGAGAAATTTGATATAGACCAGTGGAATAGACTTTTCAACTTGCCCTTGGATAAAATAATTGATGGATATTCAACAGGAATGAAAAAGAAACTTGCATTATTGGGGGTTCTAAAACAAGACAAAACATTAATAATTCTTGATGAACCTTTTAATGGCTTGGACATTGAAACCTGCCGAATTATTCGAATGATTTTGTTGCGGTTAAAAGAAAGAAACAAGACCATAATTATTACTTCTCATATAATCGAAACACTGACTAATTTATGTGATTTTATACATTATCTGGAAGAAGGACAAATTAAGTATTTTAGAGATAAAAGTGGGTTCTCTGAATTTGAAAGAGAGGTGTTTGACAAGATTGAAAATGAGAATATTGAATTAATTAACGAACTAATGAAGTAATAGTATATCTTAAAAGTTTTTGCGCTTTGAGGCTCCCCAAGCAGGAGTATCTTTCCTCCTCCGGTCATTGTGATATTTGCAACCAAAGATAACTGATGATATCCAATAAACGTTTACTTTTAATGTTTATCGGAATTAGCAGATCCCTTTCTCTTCCAGGAATAGCAAAAAGCAGTAGTAAGAATACTCATTATTATGACTACTGGCGTGTAGTCAAGGAAGTATTTATCATTATAAATACTCCTCCAAATCAAACCCTACGGTACCGACAGCATCATTTTGTGATTTTTTCGGCTCTTTTAACTCCGCCTCGCATCTATCGAGAATATCTGTAACCTTTTGTTCTCCGTCACCCACTTGGTCAAGCAGTTGTTCCATCAGATTGGTATTCTCCACCGTTCTAATTGTTCTTGCCGCCCTTTCAATGTGAGCCTGAGAGAGGTCGTGCAAATGAGACTGGATTACTTCTGACATCTCTACAAGTTCGTCAAAACTTGCCCCTGCAGCCAGCACAGGAGCAAGTTCAGTTTCTTCAAAGTGGAGGAAATCATCTTCGTCCATTTCTTCATTTAACAGGTCCAGTGGCTCCATATCCACATCAATATTCAATCGGGCTTCTTCCCGGGAGTAAAAAACCTGCTCCATTTCATCCGGGGGAACGGCACTGCGTTTGCTGGTATTTTCCCGAAGTAGATTATTTGCATATTGCCCCAACCTGGTTTTGCTTTTTCCCACTATGCTGCCATTATCTTGCGGTAATTCATCTTCCACTTTTATTTGCTTTTCGGTCTCTTTTCCGAAAACCAAAGATCGTATTGCCCAGACAGTACAACCGATCGCAATTATCACCAATGCAACATCACCTGTACTTATCATTATTGGAAGGGTTTTTTGATGTTTTCATTAAAAAGGCGAATGATCTCCTCTTTGTATTGCTCAAAATGCCGGTTGATAATACATTCTGCATATCCGCTCATACTGGCTTTATTGCCCCCGATACCGTTAACAATCAGGCGTAGCTGGTCACAGGTTTTACGGCTCAGGTATATCGATTGCCTGTCGGATAGTTCAACCCGCTGAAAAAATACTTCCCTGAAATCAGCTTCTCTTTTTTCATCTTTCTTTAACCCGGTTTTTGTGTTTTGTAAACGTTGTTTGCTCATACTTTTATCGCTGGCCTTACTTTTGGGGACAGGAGCTTCTCCACCCATCAGTTCCATAATTCGTTTTTCATCAAGGGCACTCATACTTTCAGTTTTATGATGCTACATACTTCTTCGATTAAGTCCACCAGGTTGCTTCCCCTTTCCATTTCCCTGTTGGGAGGGAACAGGGTAGAGCGAAAAGGTGTTTTCCCCTGCCGGGCAGTTTCTTTGCGGTACCGCTTGGTATCGGGTATCCGGGTGTTCAGTAAAGTTAAGCCCAACGAATTAATCCCTTTCCCATACACTTTGTAGAGTTCTGTCTTTTCTCGTTTGTCAACCATGTTCCAGAACACAGCGAGGCTTTTGGTCCTGCTATCGGGATTGCAGACTGCAATTTTATTGATAGCAGTTGCAAAATTGAGGGAGCTCTCCAGTACCACCCGATCGGCAGTGATGGGAATAAAGATATGGTCGAGTTGGGCAAGTGTATGAAATGCCCCGGCTGCATTCACCGTTCCGGGCAGGTCAAAAAATACAAGGTCAACGGGCATATCCGTTTCTTCCAAAAATTCATTAACCATAACGGTTGCATTCTCTGTTGTGCTTTTCAATACCGGGTAGGCCCGTTTGTCAAGTGCTCTGAATTGCTCCATTGCCAGAAGTTTGTAGTCCTCCTGCAATTTTACCTGCTCAATGTCGCGTTCCCTCATGGCATAGATACTATGCTGCGGATAATCACAATCCACAACCAAAACATTAAAGCCTTTGGTATAATGCAGATAGCTTGCCGCAAGTATCGTGAAAGTTGTTTTGCCCACACCCCCTTTTTGAGTAGCGAATGCAATAAATAATGGTTGTTGTTCTGGTTTCATCATGTCATTCAATTTTCATGGTTATCAATTCATATTTGCTGACTTCACTTTTGAAAAAGTTCAGTTTATCTATCTATCCTGTTTGTTTGCACGAATACCCGGCGTATCGGTGTCCTGAACCTGTGGTTTCCTGATGACATGGTTTCATTCAACCATGAAATCAATCCTGCATTTTTTAACACCAGGGATATTGTTTTCAATCCTGTAACCGTGCTTTTATTCTTTACACTTGTCACCTTTGCATCGCTACTTCCATTATATATAACCCGGTTGAATCCATTCGATCAGGAAATCGGTCACAAACAAAATCAAAAGTCAGCCATTATCAGGAAGCGCTGGTCAAACTGTCCCCGATTGTCCCCATTTGTCTCTTTTACAAAATTTTAGGCCGCTTTACATTTGCTGTCATAAATAAAGGACCCAAACATTAAGTTTTTGTCTGGGATTTCGTAACCGAACGATAGCGAGGGAACATTTGCAGACGGCAAATAGCAAGGTGTGTTTTGCGCCTCCCGAAATATTTCCGGTGGCTCAAAACGATCCCGCAAGGCGCGGGATGTTTTTGGCTCCGAAGTCGCAAAATTGAAAACAACAGAACAATGGATAAAGCAGTAAGAAAATACAAAGGTGGTCGAAAACCAAAACCCAACCCGGTAGTGGCCAACTACACTGTAAGGTTTAATGCGGTGGACAATGCCCGGTTCCTGTCCCTGTTCGAAAAGTCGGGGATGAAAACCAAAGCCGGTTTTATTTCTGCCCGTGTTTTTGACGAAACGTTTAAGGTCATCCAAATCAACAAATCCAAGCACGATTATTACAGCAAACTAAGCACTTTTTATGCCCAGTTCCGGGCGGTTGGTGTTAATTACAACCAGTTGATAAAAGCACTGAACACCCATTTTACCGAGAAAAAGGCACTGGCAGCGCTTTACAAACTGGAAAAATACACCGTTGAATTTATCCGGTTGAACCGGCAAATTATTGAACTCACCCAAAAATACGAACGGGAATGGTTGCAAAAATAAATATCGGCAGTTCCCTTTTCGGGGCTTTGTCCTATAACCAGGAGAAAGTGGATGCCGGGGAAGCCAAAGTTCTTTGCTCGAACAAGGTGCTTTTGCCAACGGATACATCCCTGACACTGGCATTTTGTCTGAGGAGTTTTGAAAACCACTTGCCCAAAGGCATCAAAACGGAAAAGCCCGTTGTACATATTTCATTGAACCCACACCCGGACGATAGACTAAATGATGAACAACTTTCTGAGATTGCGCAGGAGTACTTGGACAAAATGGGTTATGGCAACCAGCCTTACGTCGTGTATAAACACGAAGATATCGACCGCCACCATATCCACATCGTTTCGTTAAGGGTTGACGAGAACGGCAAAAAGATCAACGATAAATTTGAGTTCAGGCGGAGCAAGGAAACCACACGCGAACTGGAACAAAAATACGGGTTGCACCCGGCAGAAAAACAAAGCCGCACTGAAGCACCGCGACTCCCAAAAGTTGACTACAAAAGGGGAAACATCAAAAAGCAAATTGCCAACCTGACCAAAGAACTGTCTGCTTCATACCGGTTCCAAAGCATCGGAGAATACAAAACACTTTTATCACTCTACAATATCGGGCTGGAGGAAGTCAAAGGGGAATTTAACGGGAAGCCCTATCACGGTATTATCTATTTTGCACTGGATAAAAAAGGGCGCAAAAAAGGCTTGTCCGTAAAAGCATCACTGATAGGTAAACAGGTGGGGGCAGAAGACCTGCTGAAACGATGCAACTACAATGTCCAAAACATCCAAAAATACCGTTTAAAAGAAACATCCAAACCAATTATTGAATCAGTTCTGGCATCTTCAAAAACAAAAGATGGGTTTGTGCGGCAACTACAGCAACAGGGTATCGATGCAGTATTCAGGGAAAATCAGGACGGGCGTATTTACGGTGTAACATTTATCGACCACCACCGGCATACTGCGTTAAACGGTTCGCGGTATGGCAAGGCATTTTCTGCTAACGTCCTCAATGAAAAGTTTGGGCAGGATAATACCCCAAAGGCCTCTGATGAATCTGAGGAAAACAAAACCATCGCCAAAGATTCCGGGAGCACCGCAATAATCCCCTTTATCGACATTAGCGGTTCGGGGGAAAACTACGAGGAAGAAGCATTTATCCGCAGGATGAAACGCAAAAGGAAACGAAAACATTAAACAAAAAAACTATGGCACAAGAAGACGATTTAAGGGCATTGGGTAAAATCATCGATTTTATACGCACAGTAAGTATATTGTTTGTGGTCGTCCATATTTACTGGTTTTGTTACCAAATGATATCGGAACAGGGGCTGGACATTGAAGTAGTGGATAAAATCCTGATGAATTTTCAACGGACAACAGGTTTGTTTTCTTCGCCCCTTTACACTAAACTGTCTGCAACGCTTTTACTGGCCTTATCCTGCCTTGGCACAAAGGGCGTAAAAGCCGAAAAAATCACCTGGACAAAAATAAATGTCAGCCTGGGATTTGGCATAAATTTATTTTACCTGAACTGGTGGATATTGGAACTGCCTTTGCCCGTTGCAGGTAAGTCTGTACTGTATATCCTTACCATCTCCACAGGTTTTATCCTGATGCTGGTTGCCGGAACATGGATAAGCCGCCTGTTGAGAACCAACCTGATGGACGATGTTTTTAATGCCGAAAACGAATCTTTTATGCAGGAACAACAGCTGATGGAAAATGAATATTCGGTGAACCTGCCAACCCGCTTCTACTATAAAAAAAGGTGGAACAAAGGCTGGATTAACGTGGTCAATCCTTTTCGGGCTTCTATCGTTTTGGGCACACCCGGAAGCGGCAAATCCTATGCAGTGGTCAATAATTACATCAAACAGCAGATTGAGAAAGGCTTTGCCATGTATATCTACGATTACAAGTTCCCCGACCTCAGTGAAATTGCCTACAATCATTTACTGACCCATCTGGGCGGTTATAAAGTTAAGCCCAAATATTATGTGATTAATTTTGATGACCCGCGCAAAAGCCACCGTTGCAACCCCATCAACCCGGCATTTATGACGGATATAGCGGATGCTTACGAAAGTGCATATACCATTATGCTGAACCTGAACCGCACCTGGATACAAAAGCAGGGCGACTTTTTTGTAGAATCCCCCATTATCCTTTTGGCAGCCATTATCTGGTTTCTGAAGATTTATAAAAAAGGCAAATATTGTACTTTCCCTCATGCCATTGAGTTTTTAAACAAGAAATATGCCGATACCTTTACTATCCTGACTTCGTACCCTGAACTGGAAAACTACCTGTCGCCATTTATGGATGCCTGGGAAGGTGGGGCACAAGACCAGTTGCAGGGGCAGATTGCCAGTGCCAAAATTCCGCTTTCGAGGATGATCTCGCCACAGTTGTATTGGGTGATGACGGGCGATGATTTTACCCTCGACATTAATAATCCCAGAGAGCCGAAAATACTTTGCGTGGGCAATAACCCCGACCGCCAGAATATTTACAGCGCTGCATTGGGGTTGTACAATTCCCGGATAGTGAAACTAATCAACAAAAAACACCAGCTAAAAAGTTCGGTGATTATTGACGAGTTGCCCACGATTTATTTTAGGGGGCTGGATAACCTGATTGCCACCGCACGGAGCAACAAGGTAGCCGTTTGTCTGGGTTTCCAGGATTACAGCCAGTTGACCCGCGATTACGGCGATAAGGAAAGCAAGGTAATCCAGAATACGGTTGGGAATATTTTTTCGGGGCAGGTAGTTGGCGAAACGGCCAAAGTACTTTCTGATCGTTTTGGTAAGATTCTGCAAAAACGCCAGTCGTTGACCATCAGCCGACAGGATAAAAGTACCTCTATAAATACCCAGCTCGACTCGATTATCCCGGCTTCAAAAATTTCCAATCTTACACAGGGCATGTTTGTAGGTGCAGTGTCCGATAATTTTGACGAGCGGATTGAACAGAAAATCTTTCATGCCGAAATTGTTGTAGATAACGACAAGGTGAAGAAAGAAACGGCAAAGTACAAACAAATACCTGCTATCGTAGATTTTACGGATAAAGAGGGCAAAGACACTATGGAGTTTGAAATACAGTCGAACTACAAGCAAATTAAGCAGGATGTAATCTCCATTGTGGAAAGCGAAATGGAACGGATATTTAATGATCCGGGGCTGGTGCATTTGGTGAAGAAGTAGGGTTAAATCAACTTTTTCAGCGGATACACCAACCGTTATGCCCAATATTGAAAAACCTTCCAAACACCAATAAATCTTTCATATAGAAAATGTTTTAATGACTAGTTGGAAATAAAAAATAATATTTAGATATTTGTCTAAATATTTAAACGATATGAATTCACTGTTTAAAGCATTAAACGACCAGACAAGAAGAGATATCTTGGAAATGCTCAGAGAATCTGACATGACTGCAGGCGATATTGCGGATAAATTTGAGATGACAAAACCAAGTATCTCACATCATTTATCCCTTTTAAAACAAGCTAATCTGGTTGTCGATATCAGGAAAGGACAATTTATTTATTACTCATTAAACACTACTGTTTTCGACGACATTATAAAATGGTTTTTAAAATTTAACTCTAATCCCACCGAAAATGAAAACAACTAAAATCTTTAAAGAATTGCTAATTGGGGGTATTGTAGTTGCACCACTATTATACTTTTTATACATCTGGAAAACTTTGCCAACGGAAATACCAATTCATTTTGATGCACAAGGAAATCCGAATAACTATGGTAGTCGGTCTCATATCGCACTAACTCTTTTCTTTTTGTCGGTTGGGACGTATTTATTCTTAATGTATATTCCCAAAATTGACCCTAAAAAGAATTTTTCCATTTTCAGCGATACATTTGTCAAACTTCGTTTTATTTTAACACTGTTTTTCTCATCTATCTGTTTTATCATAATATCATCGGTTAAAACAGGAGTATTAAATACAACATACTTCTATATCCTATTTGCTATCATGATTTCACTATTCGGAAATTACATGAGCAATATCAGACCAAATTATTTTCTTGGAATAAGGACTCCATGGGCACTTGAAAGTGAATCGAATTGGAGAAAAACGCATTTTATAACGGGTAGGTTGTGGTTTTTTTCGGGGATAATATTAGTCATATCCATTCTTCTGCTTCCTGACAATTACACCATATACTTTTATCTTGGATTCATTTTTTTATTGGCTCTTTTCCCAATTGTATATTCATTTTACCTTTTTACAAAGCATGGAAAACCCAGAAATAGGAATACAAAAAAAAGAAAACTGTCAGATACTGAAAGTGACACACACTTGACCGAATCAGACATGTGGGTTTACTCCTTCTATATTAACCGCTTCGATTCAAGAATAATTGTTCCAAAAAGAAATAAAATGATGGGATGGACTTTAAACTTTGGAAATCCATTTACCTATGTTTTAATCGCTGTAATTATTGGTCTAATCATAATTTCAAAATACATTATTTAACCCTGCTACCATGAAAAAAACTATTATCAGCCTTGTCTTTGTTTTAGCTAAATTTGTGTTGTTAGCACAAACAAATATTGGCTTCTCAGAATCGGAGATTACATTAATAACCCAATCAGGAAATTTACATGGGACAATTACAATTCCCAAGAATATTGAGACTTCTCCTATTATACTGATTATCCCAGGGTCAGGCTCTCCTGACAGAGATGGGAATTGCATACCGATTGGTTTACATACCAACAACCTAAAAATGTTATCGGAAAGTCTTGCAAAAAAAGGAATCTCAACTTTACGGTTCGACAAGCGAGGTGTTGGGAAAAGTAAGCAAATTGTTACAAATGAAAGTGAATTACGTTTTGAAAATTACATTGATGATGTTGTTGGCTGGATTTCTCTATTGAAAAAAGATAAACGATTTCCTGATATTACTATTTTGGGGCATAGCGAGGGTTCTCTAATTGGTATGATTGCAGCACAACAGACCAATATTTCATCATTTATATCTGTTGAAGGAGTTGGAAAATCAGCAGATATATTATTGCAAGCACAACTTAAACAACTTCCGCCGCAATTACTTAGTGAATCGAACAATATAATTGATAGTCTTAAAGTTGGAAAAACAGTTTCAAAAGTAAATCCTAATCTAATACGAATATTTCGTCCAAGCTTGCAACCATATTTAATATCATGGATGAAATATGACCCTGCCAATGAAATTGCAAAATTGAAAATCCCAACATTAATAATTCAAGGGACAACCGATTTGCAGGTTTCTGTTGATGATGCGAAATTACTCTCGGAAGCAAAACCTGCCGCCAAACTTGTAATAATTGAAAATATGAATCACTTTTTTAAAGAATCTGGTTCGGACATTCAGAAAAACTTAGCAACCTATCGAAATCCAGAATTACCTTTAAAACAGGAAATAGTGGATGAAATTGTTAGTTTTGTAAAGGATAGATGATTCTAATACTGAGGGCACCAGCTGTTATTCTCTAGTTTCATTCCCACCTGATTTTAAGGATTATTCTTTTATCGTTAATTTTATACTTATTTTTGGGATATGAAACGGTTGCTGGAAATAAAGGATAAATATGTTGGGCTTTCCAAAGGGTATATTGACTACGGGAGG
>JBKEDN010000226.1:0-7000 GCA_047975435.1 Draconibacterium sp.
CAACAGTCAGCCTCGCATTTGAACTGCGTGATAAACTCCTGAAAATCTCTTGGATATTTCTCAATCTCGTTCATGTATCAAAGATAAATCTTTACTTGACTAAAAGGGATAAGCAGTATAAAATAATCGGACACGACGTACAGTTGGTAGAAATAGAGTTAGACCCGGCAGAAACCGTAATTGCCGAAGCGGGAGCCATGTTATACATGGAAGACGGAATTGTTTTTCAGGCGCGGATGGGTGACGGTTCTAACCCTCGGGCGGGATTTTTCGACAAATTAATGTCGGCCGGATCGCGATTAATTACAGGAGAATCGTTGTTCCTTACCCACTTCACCAACCAGGGATGGGGGAAAAAACATGTGGCCTTTTCAGCTCCCTACCCGGGAACAATTATCCCGCTCAATTTACCATCTCATGGCGGCAGGGTGATCGTTCAGAAAGACGCATTTTTGTGTGCCGCGCTCGGAACAAAAATTTCGATCACTTTCAGCCGGAAACTGGGAGCCGGATTTTTTGGAGGCGAAGGATTTATTCTTCAACAACTGGAAGGCGATGGACGGGCATTTATTCATGCCGGTGGCACAGTGATCGAACGACAGTTAAACAACGAAACACTGCGGGTTGATACAGGGTGTATTGTAGGATTTGAAACTTCGATCGAGTACAACATTGAACAGGCCGGCGGTTTGCGTTCGATGGTTTTTGGAGGCGAAGGAATTTTTCTTGCCACCTTGCGGGGTACCGGTAAAGTATGGCTGCAAAGCATGCCAATCCGGAAACTGATTGCAGAACTTTCGCCGGCAGGAGGCAACGCCCGAAAAGAAGGACGATCGGGACTACTCGACCAACTTTTGGAAGGATAACCCAGATCACAGTCGCAGTTATCAGTTAAAGAATGCTGTCAACTGCGATTGATAACGATCAAAAAAACGATTCCATTCACGGCCCCTATCTAATAAACCTGATTTTTGGGAAATATTTTACTGTTTTCCCTTTGTTAGAGCGTACTATATTAATAATTATCAAGGCAAGATTATATCCTGTAATCAGTAACAATACCCCCCCAAAAAGATATAAGTTCCCTATTATATCAGAAGAGATAAAGGATGGGGTAACAAGTTTGCTCTGCTCTATTCTATCAAAAGTATTTATCATTCTTAATACTACAACGAGTGGGAGACAAACAAAATAAAGAATACTCCAGGTTATTTGAAAGTTTATGATCTCCGCTCCAACCTGATGTACATTTTTGATCTTATCCTTTTTGTTAGCCCACAAAATAAAAGGCACAATAATTCCTAAGACTGGAAATATCAAAAAACAAAGAGCAGAAATGTTCAAGTTTAAAATAAATGCTTTATCTTCTACCAATGTCCATTCAATTAATTCATCAGGGGCAACTTCAAGAGCATTTGCCAGCCGCCCAATGGTATCACCGCGAGGTTCCGTTTCCCCGTTTTCGATTCGTTGTACTGTTCGCAAACTAACCCCTGATTTTTCGGCCAGTAATTCCTGCGATATTCCTTTTCTTGATCTTAAATCCCTGATGTTTTTTGCCAGATTTTGATTACTCATTTTTTTAAAATTTTGATTTCAGCAGCAAATGTATTTTGTAACAAACCATCTGGTAACGTCAAGCCTGCGTCATTTCCACGTCATATGTGCCAATGCAAAATAAAAACACTGAATACTGCAAATGAATACTAAACATTAGACAACCCCCGGCAAACTGATTCCTTTTATTTTTCGGTACAAATCGAGTGCAAACACATCGGTCATTCCGGCAACAAAATCTACAATCGATTGAATTTTAGAATAAGTTGATTCATCAAAAGGCTTGTACTGATCGGGCAAAAGCGAAAGGATTTTTTTACTGTATTTCTCATCCGGCGTCATAATTGCCTCCACAAATTCATCGAGCAAAGTGCCGATGATTTTATAACCTGCAATTTCGATCTCTACCACAGTTCGATGGTTGTAAACTTCAGCAACGGAAATCTTTTGCACCCGCTTCATCGCCGCGTGCTGAATGGCCGGTAAACGGTCGATCAGGCTTTTCTCAAAAGTACCTACCAGTATTTCTGTCTCGTTTTCTTCAAAAATCCGGATGCATTCGTATATCAGTTTCCCGATCACCCCGGCACGCAGGTAGCTGATTTGCTCGTTACGGTCGGTCACTTTTTGCAGTGTACTCTCAATCCTGTCAAGCTGCGATTTCTCGGTTTCGGGATTATAAAACCCCAAAAATAAACCTGTAATGGTGTCGTAATTCAGTATCCCCAATTTAAAAGCATCTTCCAAATCCATAATCTGGTAACAAATATCATCGGCAGCTTCCACCAAATACACCAGCGGATGCCGGCAAAAACTTCCGTCTTTATTTTGCTTTAATGAAAGTGTTTCGGCAATCTTTAGGTAGTTTTCCTTGTCGGACTGAAAAAAACCAAACTTCGATTTTGTGGCTGCAACAGATTCAAACGGATATTTTACGATGCTTGCAAGTGTAGAATATGTCAAGGCAAAACCTCCGTTTCGCTTTCCGTTAAACTGATGGGTCAGTGTTCGGAACGCATTTGCATTTCCATCAAAATGAGTAAAATCCTTCCATTCTCCGGTGCTGAGGTCAGCTTTGAATTTCTTTCCGTTTCCTTTCAAAAAGAAATTGGAGATAGCAGCTTCACCCGAGTGCCCAAAAGGCGGATTCCCCAGATCGTGTGCCAGGCAAGCGGTTGAAACAATACTGCCAATTTCGTGAATTAAATGATTGTCGGGATATTTTTTTGATAAACGTTCTGCCAGAATATTTCCAAGCGAACGCCCCACACTGGCCACTTCCAAACTGTGTGTTAAACGATTGTGAACAAACACATGCTCGGGAAGGGGAAAAACCTGGGTTTTGTTTTGCATCCTCCTAAAAGGCGATGAAAAAATAATACGGTCGTAATCGCGCTGAAACTGTGTCCGGTCTTCGTGAGCAGCCAGCGGTTGGTGGTCTTCCATTCCCAGTCGTTTGGCAGAAAGCAGTTTATTCCAATCCATTGTTTTTGTTTAAACCACGAAAATAATGAAAATCCCCGATCAAGTCAGAAAAACGAAAAGTATCAGCAAGTTTCGAAGTATGGTGGCCGAAAATTAGTCGCGCCAGAAAGTACGGGTAAAAATAATGATCACACTGTATATCTCCAACCGGCCGATCAACATCAGCAAGGCCAGAAAATATTTGGCTCCGGCCGGCAAATGAAGGAAATTACTCACTGGCCCAACGGTTCCGAAACCAGGGCCAATACCGGCCATACTTGTTGCAACCGCTCCAAACGACGTAGCCAGGTCTTCAGTCCATAATAGCATAATCATGGTTCCAACCAGAACGATGAAGTAATAAACGAAAATGAAGGTCATAATCTGGGTTACATGGTCGTCTTTTACCCGTTGCCCGTTGTACCGAAGAAGCCGCACGGTATTTGGCGATATAATTTCCTGAAAAGAGAGCTTCATTTTTTTCATTGCAATTACATGGCGAATCACTTTTACCCCTCCCCCGGTTGAACCGGCTGAAGCGCCTATCAACATCAACATTCCAATCAGAAGCATAGCCTGAACCGGCCACTGAAGATAGTCGGCAGTTGCAAAACCGGTTGCCGTAATAATCGAAACAACCTGGAAGAAAGAGCTACGAAAAGCACTTTCAAGGCCATATTCCTGATGAAGAAAATAAAGAATTAGTGTAATTACACCACCTACTACAAGGATAATTCCCAGGTATGCCCTTAATTCTTCGTTGTGAAAAACGGATTTAAAACGCCGGCGAAGCATCAGAAAATGTACTGTAAAATTAACCCCCGACAAAAGCATAAACAGCGTAATTACATACTGAATATAAGGCGAGTAACCTGCAATACTATCATTTTTTGTGGAGAATCCGCCCGTGGCAATCGTCGCAAAAGAATGACAAACACTGTCGAACAAAGGCATTCCTCCAATACACAGAAAAATTATTTCAGCAATGGTTAGTCCCATGTAAATCAGCCAGAGATGCCTGGCCACTTTACGAATCCGTGTCGATATTTTTTCATTGTCAACATTCGAAGCCTCAGAGTAAAAAAGATAAATTCCGTGAATTTTCAGAAAAGGCATAATGGCCACCACCAAAACGATAATGCCCATCCCGCCAATCCAGTGGGTTTCGGATCGCCAGAATAAAATACTTTTGGGGAGCGCTTCAATATCAGCCAAAATGGAAGACCCGGTGGTTGTAAAACCCGAAATGGATTCAAAAAACGCATTGGTAAACGACGGAATACTCTCTGTTATCTGGTAAGGGATGGTACCAACCAGGCCCATAATTACCCAGGCCAGGCAAACGATTACAAAACTTTCGCGAATCGACGGTTCAATGTGACGTTGTTTTCGGGTAACAATATTCAGTACAACTCCGGCAACAAAAGTAGTTGCAAACGACAACAACATTTTTGATGCAATCGCTTCGTGGTAATAAAACGAAATACCTACTGCCAGCAGCATAAAAAGGCTTTCGAATACCATCACAATGGAGATAAAATGCAGAAGAAGTAAAATATTAATCTTCGATCTCTTCATACTTTAATCCGGGAAACGTTGTTGTTCACATAATATTAATCCGGAATGGATTACAACAACATAAATTTAAAGAATTGGATTGAATTATTAACTCTCGGGTAATTTATGACAATCCGGAAGGGGGTGGAAGGTTTGTATAAAAAAAAGCTTTGACTTGCAGCCGGCAAACATGCTCCAACGTTTGTATCTCCAAATACATGCAACGAAAACTGAACCTTACATCATTAGTTGCCAAAACTCCCAGGGCAGCCTCTTTGTCTTCCTGTATTTCTTCCACCGAAATAACTTCGCTGGTACTGCACGAAACGTCATCATGATGGTAAAAAGACGATCTAACATTGCCATCACAAACACAGCCGGTGTCTGTTAATCCGGTCAGAATTCCGTTCAAAGGAAAAAACAGAACAAGTACGATGATAAGTCGGATCAAAACTTTCTTCCTTAATATTCGCTGCAAATGTAACATTGCCTGTCAGAAGTATTCCATCAAACAGAAAGAAAGAATCTAATGTTGCTTATTTTTTAATTCTGCCGAAACGGTCGGGGCTGTTGTCAATCAGGCGCTGTTCAGCAATTTTGAAAAGCTACAAGGTATATGTTGAAAATTTCTTCACCTCGCCGGCCAGTTCCCGCGCCCGGTTATTGGTTATTTCGTTTAAACGTTTCCAGAATTTTGGCCCGTGGTTTTTAATTTCGGTGTGAACCAGCTCGTGCAAAAGAATGTAGTCGATTAATGTGTCGGGCAATTTCATCATCTGCAGGTTCAGGCTGATGTTATTAGCCGAAGAGCAGCTCCCCCAGTTTCGCCGGTTATCGCGAATGGTAACTTTATTGTATTTAAAACCATGGCAGCGGGCCAACTCTGCCAACCGGCCGGGCAACATTTGTCTGGCTTCAAAACGATAAACCTCGGCAAGGCACTTTTCCACAAAAACGTTTGATCGTTCCGAATCAAAATCGGCCAGCATTATTCGGATTAGTTTTCCCTTTCTGCTCACCCTGTTCTCATCGGCTTTCAGAAACTGAACCTGATAAAGTTTGGTTTTTATTTCTGATCCGGGCTCAATCCGGGTTTTCCGTGCATCCATTTTTGCCTGTTGTTGCAGAATCCATGTTTCGTGGCGCAACACAAAATCCAGCACTTCTTTCGATGATACATAAAAAGGATAGGAAACAAGTATTGATTTATCGGGTTTAATGCTTAGTTTTATATTTTTAGAACGACTATTTTTCGAAAAAGTAACGTTCCCAATATGTTTTAGTTGAACTACTTGGTTGGGCATCTGTTATGATAATGAAATTCAAAACCAAAGATATCAAACATGAGCAATAAAAGAACAGAGGTTTTTGTAAACCTCACCAAAAACGACACCCTTGTTGCCCTTGACGAGAAAATCCTGAAAGGCAGTCTGGTTTTTGACTCGTTAAATCCGTTCCCGGGTTATTATCACGAGCTCCCTACCGATGCCGATTCGATGTACATATACATGGTACTGGGGAAACAGTATCCCCTGGAGGAAATTCTTCGTGCGACACAAAGCATTGAAAAACAATACGACTGGAAATTTGATGCAGGCAAAGCATACATTACCATCGGCTCTACCAACCTTGATGCAATCAGGCTTCGCCATTTACCATCGCTCGATCTTGTGGAAAAGATACAGGAAGCTTATGTAAACCAAGGCATTACCTTTTTGATGAACAAGAAACTGAGTGGCAAACTGGAGGCGCGGACCAAAATTGTGAAGTTTCTGCTTCTTGAAGAACTGGCGCCGGGTATTTTCCAAAATGTTAACGACCCAACTTTTGCTTACGTTCAGGTTCCCCGTTATCTCGATTCAGAAGCGTTTATAAAAGTTTCGATGGATGTAAAATACAACTGGGAAGGCCACGAATTTGATGCCGCAAACGCCTCCATTTATTCCGACGGTAAACTTTATGAAGTTGTTCGTATCCGTTCCGACAAAATGGATGTTGATTATCTTACAGCAATTCAGAAGCTATACGAACAAAAAATGAATTAATATTACAATTATTATACTTCAGAGAAGGTGGCTTGGCAAGCCGCCTTTTTATTTTATGGATGGTTCCTGTCAAGCCCAAAATATATTTCTCATTTTTAATACCTTTGTTGGTGTTCTTCAATTAAGTATCGATAAAAAAACCTTTTCCGACATCACGATGACAGAAAAAATACGTTTTAATAGGATAGTATCAATTCCAATCATTCTGACCACAATAGTTGTCGTTTTGTTGATTGGATGCAATGGTAATTCAACAAAAAAAACGTCTTCTTACCAAACAGAAACCATTGGGCGGGGAGAAGTATTTTCGTCAGTAAAAGCATTTGGCACCGTAGAATCGGAAAAAGATCTGTTGATTCTTTGTCCTGAAAGAAGTA
>JBKEDN010000231.1:0-5955 GCA_047975435.1 Draconibacterium sp.
CATTTTAAGTTAATAATAGACTTACAAATAAAAAATAAAACCAAAACCAATTACATATTTTGCACCTGTTTATCAACCTGTTACATACTAAGGTTTGGATTTTATTTATGTAAGGATAATGGCTTAAATCCGAAAGTTCGGATTTAAGCCACAAATTCAAGAACCTGACCTTTAACACCCGGCACGACCGGATAGCCGGACTGGGCAATCCTGTAGGCAGTCAACGGGCATTAAATATGCTTTTTGCACTTCGCACCATTCAGGAGCGCAACGGCAGGGATTTGGGTGCAACCTTTCTTTCAGGAACTACCATTTCGAATTCCTTAACAGAACTGTACCTGCTGTTTAAATACCTTCGTCCAAACGAACTGGAACGGCAGAACATTAAAACATTCGATGCATGGGCTGCCATTTTTGCAAAGAAAAGCATCGACTACGAATTTTCGGTAACCAATGAAATCGTACAAAAAGAACGTTTCCGTTATTTCATTAAAGTGCCTGAACTGGCGCAGTTTTACTCCGAGATTACCGATTACCGGACGGCTGCCGATATTGGTATTGACCGCCCTAAAAAGAATGAAATCCTGCACAACATTCCCCCCACACCAGATCAGATTGATTTTATAAACCGCCTGGTTCAGTTTGCAAAAACAGGTGATGCTACATTGTTGTACCGTGCCCCACTGAATGAACGGGAAGAAAAGGCGAAAATGCTGATTGCAACGGATTATGCACGAAAAATGTCGCTGGATATGCGTATGGTCGATTCCCGTTTTGAGGACCATATTGACAACAAAGCAAGCCATTGTGCCCGTATGATTGACGGCTACTACAGGCAATACAACGGACATAAAGGGACTCAGTTTGTGTTCAGTGACCTGGGAACCTATAAACCGGGGGAATGGAATACTTACAGCGAAGTTAAGCGTAAACTGGTGGAAAACCATAACATCCCGGCACACGAAATCCGTTTTATACAGGAAGCAAAAACAGAAAAAGCCCGGAAGATGATGATAGCCGATATGAACAGTGGGAGAATACGGGTGATGTTTGGCTCCACTGAAATGCTGGGAACCGGTGTAAACGCCCAGAAACGTGCAGTAGCCGTTCATCATTTGGACTGCCCGTGGCGTCCGTCGGATTTGGAACAGCGTGATGGAAGGGCGATACGGAAGGGCAACGAAATAGCCAAATCGGTCGCAGGAAACCAGGTAGATGTTATTCTTTATGCTGTGGAAAAATCGCTGGATGCCTATAAATTTGGACTACTGCATAATAAACAGCTTTTTATTCGCCAGTTAAAAAACAACAACCTGGGATGTCGAACCATTGACGAAGGCGCAATGGACGAAAAAAGCGGCATGAATTTTTCTGAATATGTAGCTATTCTATCTGGTAATACAGAACTGCTTGAAAAAGCAAGGCTGGAAAAGAAAATTGCAGCACTGGAAAGCGAACGCCATGCATTTGTCCGGGGGAAGTCATCGAGCCGATACAAGCTGGAGAATATTACGCAAGCGGTCGAAAGGAATACAGGGCTTATTGAGCGTATTTCCAAAGATGTGAAAAACTTTAAATCCCGCGTCCAAATTAACGAAGACGGTTCCTACCATAACCCGGTACAATTGGACGGCGTTACCGGAAGCGATTTCAAGGCAATTGGCAAAAAGCTGAATGAAATTGCGAGTACAGCCAAAACACATGGAGAACATATGCCGATTGGAAGTTTGTACGGCTTCTCACTTTACGTGAAAAGTGAAACCACGAATAAAGATGGTCTCGATTTCATACAAAACCGCTTTTCTGTTCGTGGCGATGGAGAAATATTTTATCAATACAACAACGGTCAGATGGCCGTTGACCCAAAACTGGCTTCTCAAAACTTTCTTCATGCTTTGGTGGAAAATATGCCACGGCTGTTGGAGCGGTATAAAGCGGATAACGAAAAACTGTCAAAAATTATTCCTGTGCTCAAAGAAGTGGTGGAAGGTACCTGGCGAAGGGAACCGGAATTGGCTGAATTAAAATCGGAAATGGTAAAGCTGGAACGAAAAATTGAGCAGTCACTGAAATCAGCCGGTGAAACGAAAGGACAAATTTCTGCTCCGGTTAATGGGACTGTAAGCAAGCTACCTTCACCCGAAAAGAATAGCCCGGAAAATTCACCTAAAATACCGGAACGCTTACAGGAAATTGCTGAAGCATCAGACGGAAGAATTATCATTGCCGGTATTAATTATTCGGCGAAACAGGATAATCCCATCGTTTCTAAAAGTTTTAAAGTATAGCATACAACGAAAAGAGCCGATACTATAAGTTGATACCGGCACTTTTCTTTTAACTTCCCAACCCGCACCGTTTAACAACGAAGCGGGTAAAGCAAAAACACACAACTCATTTTTTATCTTTTCGGTTACGCCGTGTATGAAAACGACTGAAATGGGTTTCAATGAATTTCATGACATCCGATTCTTTATAAAAAGTCTTGTGATATATCATTTGAAAAGGCAGTTCGCCTGATGAGCGGTAACGTTGTAATGTTCGTTTGCTGACATTGAGCATTCTACAGACATCAAAGTTATCCAGTAATTTTTCGCCATCAAATAAAGGAACTTCCTCTTCTGAATCATCCAGTTTATCAACAACATCATCCAGCCGTGACAAAATACGATGCATCCAGTTCTCAAAATATTCTTTGTCTATAAACATTACAGTAACTCATTGAATTACTGTAAAATTATGGTCTGCATGTATGTCTTATCAGGAAGTCGGGGCCGCTTTTTTTGAAGTAAATTACGACAGATTAATATTCAGTTATTTACAGAGCTCTTTTTGAAAAAAACAACCATAAAAAAATAGAAAAATACTCGGTGTTGCGCTCTATTTCTTTCTCCCCATGCGCCGGAGCAGGGCAGTTTTTAACTTATCTAAAAAGGGAGTAGGAATATTACGGGTTTTCATTTCACTAAATGCGCGAGAGAGATTTTTATCAAGTTGGATATTAAAAACGTTCTGAATGTAATCAGAAAGCTGTGTTAGCGGTACATCTCCGAAGGTACTGTCACTGTCCCAGGAATAGAGCTGTTCCATCAATTCTGTTTTAGTTCCCCGTCACGTAAGTTTAATCAATGGAAACCCCGAAGAAAGAATTGTTAGTCCATTGGTATCCAGTCGCTCTAGCTCATGCATTAAATAAGCTAAGAGCATATCATTGGATAATATTTTAGCAACTTTAAAGTCGCAATTCGTCGAAAATTTTGGATCGAGTTCGTAATAAAATGTTTCGAGATATTGTTCTGTGTCCATCTTTCCTCGTAAAAAATACAAAGAATCCAAATGGGTCGCGCCGGAACGATAATACCGGATAAAGTCTAAACGCTTGATATTATATTTGTTTATTTCGTTTAATTCCTCGCTCAAATATTCCTTTTGCCTGTCTACACCAGCTGGACGGTTCATTTCAATATTATACAATTTTCTATAATAAATCAGACGATAGCAGAACTTAGGCTTGATTTCCTTGAAAAAAGAAATCTCTTCCTCTGCATTTTTAAATTGATAAGATAGAATAAAAGTCTTCAGTTGGTCAAATGCTTCGGCAAGTACATGAGAAGCTTCTAATGATTTTTTTAGGATATTACTGTCTGAAGACTCTATACTTTCAATTAACTCATCCGTTTCCTTGCGTAGTTTTGCTACATATTCAATCATATTACGAAGATTAATTTAACTGAAAGTTCCATAGTTGTACTGACGTTGATAAAACACCAGTTTATTCCTCTAATTTAAATTTACACAAGAAGGTATGCGCTATTACTATTTGCGTTTCACCTATATTTAAGGGATTCTACAGAAGCTAATAAATTCAAAGTTTGCGGATAAAATCTTGGAGCAAAAAAGGATAAATTTACTGGCATGTGAAATAAATGTGAGAACAGAAAAAAACTAGTTATAATATCCCCAAAAAATTATCTACCCTCTCATTCGATCCGAATCAAATCATTGAACTTCTTCCACTTCCCTCCAAACAAAATTAGATGTTCGATGAGCAATCAACCATTTACCATCCTGTTTTACGAAAGAATCGTTATAGATAGTATAAAGAGTTGTTTTCATTTGTTTACCATCTTGTTTACCAACTAAGATTACGCGACAATACGAAGTTGTCTTTGCTGTTTTTACTGTTAACTCATCAATTGTTTGTTGTCCGTTTTGATGGTAAACCACCTGAAAATTAGAAAGAAATCCAGAGAATGCCTGTTTTAGCTGTTCTCGTCCTTTCAGCACGTTGCTTTGCCCGTTAGTAATGGATTCCACCACACCGTCTTCAGTAAAAAGCAATACCTGCTTGTCAATTTCTTTGGTATCGGCCAGATTTGAAAATACATCAACCACTTCTTTAATGGCCATCTTATCTTCAATGGCGTTTACACGTTGTTCTAAATTGCTATTGTCCATTTTTTGTGCAAAAATTAAAGTGTTTAAAAAAAGAAATGCACTAATTATTAAAATTCGTTTCATCTTTATTGTTTTTATACATTATCTCTCAATATGTAGAGAACCGCTGTTGACGGTCTAATGTGTTTAACGTTTGTATTTCTGCATCTGTCAGTTCAAAATCGAATATAGCATAATCTTCTGTGATATGAGCTTCGTTAGTTGAACCCGGAATGGCTATATTTCCGGATTGCAAATGCCAACGCAGTAATACCTGATAGGGTGTTTTATTGTGCTGTGTTGCAATTCCGTTAACGGTTTGGTGCGTAGAAAGTGTTTGAATACCTGTCCCTCTCCCTCCCAGAGGATACCAGGATTCCAGTAACGTCCCTAGTGATGCTATATGATTTTTTACAGAAATGCTCTGATTGTATAAATGCGTTTCATTTTGCAATACGGCTGGAGCAATGGCAGCACTGTTCATCAGCCTGTCTACATCATTCTCGTAAAAATTTGAGATACCAATGGAGCGTAGTTTTCCTGCTTGTACACCTCGTTCCATTGCCAGGTAAGCGCTTATATCGTTGGGTGCTGTATGATGAAGAAGAAGCAAATCAATATAGTCGAGTTCCAGACGCTCCAAACGTTGGTTTATCTCTTCATCGGCACGATCGAATTCGGAAGTCCAAAGTTTTGTTGTAACAAAAATCTCTTCACGCAGAATACCAAAGTCTTGAATAGCACGCTGAATTCCACGCGCTACGCCAGTCTCGTTTCCGTAAATATCAGCGGTGTCAATTAGCCTCATGCCTGTTTTTAGCGCGCTATACACCGACGCTTCGGCTTGAGTTGTGCTGAGCCTATAAGTTCCGATGCCAATGATAGGCATTTCATAACCACTATTGAGCAAAACTGTTTTGGTTTCAAAATTGAATGGGTTTACATTGCTTTCCCCTTCTCTTGGATTGTTATTATTCCCATCTTCGTCGGGGTTGCCGTTATTCTCATCGTCAACATTATCTTTACCGCAGCCAACATTACTGAACCCGCCCAGGGTAACTAAACCTATGCCAACCAATGCTGAAGAACTTCGTTTAAGAAATGACCTTCTGTTTTGTTTTAATATTTTACTTTTCATTGCTTTTTGTTTAATTGTTCCAAATTGAATTATAATTTATAGAAAATGTTATTTAGTCATGACTATTAAATTCAATAGAATTACTTTAACTACACATATTTAAAACCCAATTCTTTGGAGCCAGCTTTTTACTTGTTCATTTACCTGTGTAGCTTTTTCTCCTTCCATTACGAATAAAATTCCATCTCTTTCTATACCACCTCTTACCGTGAAAGCTTCTGTGATTGAACTGTTAGAACATAGTTCTTCAACGGTTTCCAAGCTGCTTCCCAGACCATATCCGGCATTTGTATTGAACGGAACTACAGTTTTCCCACTTAAGTCGTATTTAGTCAAAAAAGTTTTCATAGGAGGTGGCAGCCGCATCCCCCAAGTGGGAA
>JBKEDN010000234.1:0-7015 GCA_047975435.1 Draconibacterium sp.
CAGGAGAGGAAAACCTGCTGGCTCTGTATTGCCCGAAAGTATTATTTTGAATAATTATAAATAGCTGACAATTAGCAAATTACTAAAAACAAAATTTGGATTACAACATAGAAGGGACAAGGAATTCCGGAGGTTCGGACGACGGAATGACGAAGGGGGGTCTGAATACTCAATGTTGCCTGCCACTGGGATGTAAAACTAATTTGATTTTGTTATTTTAGCGACTCCAATTCAAACCAGATGAAACAAGGATTAGTTGTACTTTTTTTGCTTACCTCTCTACTTTCAAAAGCCCAGAAACTGGAATACCAGGTTTTGTTTGAAGGCATTGGCGACAACCGTGAGTTTACACAACCTTACGCCTACCCGCAAACCATAATCGGAACGCGTGGAGCTTTTGAACTGGGAGTAACAATGGATAATCACCGTTTACGCGGAGGTTTGAGCCACCTGTTTGAATTCGGGAGTGAAATGGATGCCCAAAAACCCAAACTAACCTTGTATTACCAGTATCTTGATAAGCAAAAGGAATTTATTTTCGGAGCTTTTCCGCGTCGTGATAAAATTGATTTTCCGCTGGCTATGCTAAGTGACACCTTGCTGTATTACCGCCCCAATATTGAAGGTTTGTTTGGAAATGTAACGTGGGACTGGGGTCACCAAAACGGTTTTGTAGATTGGGTGGGCCGTCAGACTGAAACACAACGCGAACAATTTATGGCCGGTTTTTCAGGTGAGATCTTTCATAAAAATCTGTTTTTACAGAATTACCTGCTAATGTTTCACAATGCACACACCTTGTTCAACAACCCACCGTTACACATCGAAGACTACATGGGCTTTGCTGTTCAGGCAGGAGTTCGCACAGCTGAGGGATCCAAAATAACCGGTTACATCAAAACCGGGGTGCTGAACTCAACCTATCGCGAACGGGGCGTTACCGACGGCTACGATGTATCCACTACTTTGTTTACCGAACTAAAAGGCCGCTATAAAAACTTTGGGGTAAAATCGGTGCTGAATACCGGTGGTGGCCATAAATTTGCCCTGGGCGACCGCTACTACCGGGCCGAAAACTATTGGCGCACCGATCTGATCTGGTATTTTATCAACCATAAAAATATACGCGGAACCTTTAACATTTCAATGCATATAGTAGATTGGGATACTTTCGACAATCAGCAACAACTGTCGGTTATTTATGTATTTGGAAGCTGAAGCAAACACCGCAAGTCTCTCGTTGAACCCGGCTGACGCGGTTTTGGAATCAAGAGCATTCGAAAAATCAGCGAAAACGGGTTGATCACTTTGAATTATAAAACGCAAAACCTTTCAATAAAAACCCATACGGGGTGTATTCATAAGGTTCTTTATAACGGATACACCAGTTACCATTAATATTGAAAAATGACATAAGCCTTAACCATATTTGCGATTATTTAGAATATTGAAAATATAAAAACATATATTTGCGATAAACTCAATTAAAAGCAATATGGATTTAGATACTTTCATTTCAGGAGTACACATAAAACAAATCGGCTACAAGTCATTTAGACCAGAAAAGATTAATCATCGTTGGATTATCTCTTCTCCTGAAGTAAATAAATTACTTGCAGAGGCAAACAGGCTGATAGGAGAACTAAATGCTTTTTCTCAAATTATTCCAAACGTTGACTTTTTTATATCCATGCATATATTAAAAGAGGCAACAACCTCTAGCCGGATTGAGGGGACAAAAACAAATATGCAAGAAGCTTTGATAAAAGAAGAGGATATTAATCCTGAGAAACGAGATGATTGGGCAGAGGTGCAAAATTATATCAAAGCAATAAATTCATCGATAAAAGAGCTAGACAAACTTCCTTTATCTAATCGCTTAATCCGTAACACCCACAAAATCCTTTTGTCAGGGGTTCGGGGAAAACATAAATTGCCAGGAGAATTTAGAACAAGTCAAAACTGGATAGGCGCGACACTAAAAGATGCAACTTTCATTCCACCACATTTTTCAGAACTAAATGATTTAATGAGTGATTTAGAAAAATTTATCAATGAAGATGAATTCAACATTCCACATTTGATTAAAATTGCCATAATCCATTATCAATTTGAAACAATTCATCCATTCTTAGATGGAAATGGCCGCTTAGGTAGATTATTAATTACTCTTTATCTGGTTAGTAGCGATGTATTGAGAAAACCATCTCTTTACTTGTCTGATTTTTTCGAAAAAAACAAAAGCTATTACTATGATAATTTAATGTCTGCAAGAATTTCTAATAACATTACGCAATGGATCAAATTCTTTCTTGTCGGTGTTATTGAAACTTCCAAGGAATCAATTCAAGTATTCAAGGACATTATTTCTCTAAAGAGTAAAATTGATATTGAAAAGCTACCAACACTTGGAAGTAAAATTGAAAATGGTCACAGGTTAATAAACCAATTATATCAGACACCAATCACAGATTCAAAATTTGTGTCTGAATTCTTACAAATATCACCGTCAACCGCAAATCGATTAATAAACCAATTTATAGACCTTGACATATTAATTGAATTAACTGGTTATAAGAGAAATAGAAAATTTATATTTAAGGAGTATTTTGAAATATTCCAAAGAAAAAATACGAATGGTAACAATTTGTAAATTGCGGGTTTCGTGGTGTATCGTACGCTGGATTTTCGCAACATCATTCCGTCCTGCCGGACAGGAACGAGCCCCGAAATCTGCAACGACAACTTACAAGTGGCCGTTGTAGCAAATATTGAAAAAGTTGTAGTGCAATAATATAGCAGATTATGAAAAAGATATTAGGATTAGATTTAGGAACAAACTCAATAGGATACGCATTGATTCAAACGGACAATGAAAATTACAAATTGAATGACTTTGGAACTTGCCGATTTCCTGAAAGTTTGACAAGACAAAAGAACTTGGCACACCTCAGAACATTAGAAAAGCTTCAACAAATTTCAATTCGAGACAAAGTTCTGATTCCTATGGTAATTTCCTTTTTGATTTTGACTTGTGTAAACTACAATAATTGGCAATTTTGGATTGGACTTGGCATTGCTTCATTATTGACAATGCTGTCAAAAGATAGGTAAAACAATTGATGGATTTACACTAAAAATTATTATGAATCGTTTGAAATTAAAAACATATGAAGCTTAATTATTGGAAAATTGGATTCATTACAAATGGAATATTGCCGTTAGGGTTTATTATTTCGTTAATGACTTTTTATTTTCATGCATCAAGAATATTAGGTCGATTCCCGACATACAATCAACCAGACCCCCAAAAACTTGATATTTACAAACATTATTCGGGATTTATATATAGAAGTGGTAATATCTGGATTTTATCATTACTTGTATTGATAATCATGATTACAGCATATTGGATAGTTAAACGTAAAAGAACAAATTGGAGGTTAGTTGGACTTAGTTCAATTGGACATTTGGTTGCTATAATCTTGTTTCTTTCAGGAATAATGGAATGGTTTGCTGATTGATAATTAATAAAATACGTGTTACAACACTTAGCATACGGAAAAAGCCCCATGCACATTAAGCTCATTTGTTTTTTTTCGCTGACACAAAATATTTTTCGATAAAGTTTACGGAGTACCCTTTGAACAAATATTAACTTTTATTTCTGACCCTGATAATGAAGGAGCAGTATTCTCTGTTGAAAAAGACAATAAAAACCAAAATAAGACAACCATTAAAATTAACTCTAAACGAGGCACTCTAATAGCGAACAAAGTGGAAGAACCTGAACACAAAAGTGTCAGAAGAGAAATGGCAAGAGGGCAGATACTTTTTTAAAGGACGTCTTCACTTTTTAGCTAATAGCTCTAAGCCAGTAGCTCGCGGCTTATTTCACAATATCCATTTCGTTTAGCAAATAACCGGCACCGGCAAATTTATCGATGATAAAAAGTGCGTAACGGATATCGAGCGAAATGTTGCGACAAACATTCGGGTCGTACATAATGTCGCTCATGGTACCTTCCCAGCAACGGTCGAAATTTACGCCAATCAGCTCGCCTCTGGCATTAACTACCGGGCTACCCGAATTCCCACCTGTTGTGTGGTTCGAAGCAGTAAAACATACAGGAACCGTCCCGTCAACTTCGTAACGTCCAAAATCTTTGTTGTTATACAATTCTTTCAGACGGTCGGGCACATCGTAATCGTAAATCTCCGGGTTGTCTTTTTCCATAATTCCCGTCAAGGTGGTGTAATACTTGTATTTTACCCCATCCTCGGGTTCATAACCTTCCACTTTTCCGTATAAAACACGCAAGGTTAAATTGGCATCCGGGTAAAAAGCTTTGCCCGTATTCATTTCCATCAAACCTGCCATGTATATTTTCATGGCCGCATCAATGGTCGCACTTGCATCCCTCATTTTGGGGCTAACAACCGTTTCGTTTATATAGGCAATTTGATTGTAGATACTCAGCAGCGGGTCTTTCCGAAGTTTTACAAGCTGTTTGTCGGTCCCATTCCGTAGTAATTTTTCAAACTTGTTTCGGTCGGCTAAAACCGATTTTCTGTAAATCTTCTCAACCAATTCCTGTCCTTTGTATTTTTGCACCATTTCTTTTACAGCTGTCGGGATAAACTCGTCGGGCAAACCGGCAACCAGCATTGGCATTAGTTCTGCAAAAAGCTTTTCGTCAGTGGCCTGATTAAAATTTTTGTAAAAACCTTCTAAGCCACTTACAGTGCCATTGCGCCGGATCTGTGCGATTTCTCCCTGTTTGCTTTCAATGAAATTGATTATTGAGCTAAGTGCCTGTGCTTGTTTAAAAATCTCGACACCCCGAAAAACAACTTCTGTATAATAATCACTGGCTTTAGCATATTTTGCATAAACGGCGTACTGCTCATCAAACACATCAAAAACCGGTTTATAGGTGCGTTCCCAGGTTCCCTCTTTTTCTGACCAATGTTTAAATTCCTTTTCGTAGGCCAGTTTTTTATTTACTGCACCTAATCTTTCCAGGCCTTTTATCTCGCCCTGCCACTTTTTCCAGGCATTGCTAATACCGGCATATTTTGCAGCATACTGGATCCTGATTGCAGGATCAGATTCCATGTCGGCCCCAATAATTTCGAGCTTTTTATCCCTTAGTAAAATACGGTCCGGATCGCGCTGATTCATCGTAACATCTACAGCCTGGCGAGGCCAATATTCCATGGTAGTTCCCGGATTTCCAAAAACCATTGTAAAATCGCCGGGTTGAATTCCTTTTAACGAAACAGGGAAAAACTTTTTGGGCTTGTACGGAACGTTATCTTCCGAATAATCTGCCGGTTCATTGTTTTTATCGGCATACACCCTAAACAAAGAAAAGTCGCCGGTATGCCGTGGCCACATCCAGTTATCGGTGTCGCCACCAAATTTGCCAATGGCCGACGGAGGCGCACCTACCAAACGTACATCGCGAAAAACTTTATACACATAAAGGAAATACTGATTGCCGTAGAAAAGTGGTTTTACGGCAGCAGAAAATTTTCCGTTTTGCTCTGCATCTTTTTTTATATTTTTTGAATTGGCCTGAATCTTTTCCTGAAGCGCTTTTTCATCCAAGCCTTCTGTTCCTGCCATTACTTTATTTGTTACATCTTCCATATATTCCAGAAAGCTAACCGTTAATCGTTTGTTCGGAAGTTCTTCATCGCGGTTCATCGCCCAAAAACCATTGGTCAGGTAGTCGTGCTCTACCGAGCTGTGCGACTGTATTGCGCTGTAACCACAATGATGATTGGTAATCAGCAAGCCTTCATTAGAAATAAGTTCACCGGTACAGCCACCACCAAAAATAACAACGGCGTCTTTCATACTGGCATGATTAACGTCGTAAATATCTTGAGCGGTTAGCTTAAAACCCATTGCCTGCATTTCGGCGAGGTTGTATTTTTCGAGTAAAAGCGGAATCCACATTCCCTCTTTGGCTGAAGCCTGAAGAGCCAGAAAAAACAGCAAAAATGTTGCTGTCCAGTTTTTAAACAACATAAAAAAGCTTTTGAATTAAAGCGCAAAAAGAATAAAAATCACCCGATTAAAAAATGATTTTCTGCATTTTCGGTATAATTCTATGAATTTGGTTACAGCCCTACCCCAATGTGCACACCAAAGCTGAGGTGAATATCTTCGCGGTGATATGCCAATTCAAGCAAAGGGCCAATATGAAAGCTTCCGAGTTCAAATTCGTAAACGGTTTCAAAATGAAGGGCAAAATCCTTTTCTTCGGGATGCTCCCCTTCAAAAGTAATACCGGGCGATAAACCAACAGTTAGCGGATGAAGTGGCCGGTATTCCAACTCCAACCCAACAAAATTGTGACGGTGATCATCAAAAATATGTTCATAGCCAAGTCCCAGTCCAAATTTTGTTTCCGGAAAATTATAAACGTAATGCAAATGAATGGCAGGACTTAATTCTTCAGCTTTAAAAAAATAAACGGGCGCCACAGAAAACCCGATTTCATGAACGTGATGGTGTTCATGCTCATGTTCTTCCTCGGTATGTGTTTGAGCTTTTAGCCGTGCAGAAATAAACAGGAGTAAAACCAATAGCGCTACAGTCAGTTTTTTTATCATTTGTTTTTTGTGAAATTAAAAAGTACTGAACAAAACCCACAATAAAGGAAATAGTTCAAACTCTGAATTTATTATTTGATTGTCAGTAATGTGTCATAATTAGTACGTCACCCCGAACTCGTTTCAGGGCCTCACTCATAAATTGCGGATTAACACCACCCTGGTGATGCTAAAACAAGTTCAGCATGACGTAAAAACAAGGCATATAATAAAAAACGGATATTCAATGTATTCATATTTCCTAAATACAAGCATTAACCGATAATTATAAAAACTGCTTATCCCTTTTAGTCAAGTAAAGATTTATCTTTGATACATGAACGAGATTGAGAAATATCCAAGAGATTTTCAGGAGTTTATCACGCAGTTCAAATGCGAGGCTGACTGT
>JBKEDN010000265.1:0-19349 GCA_047975435.1 Draconibacterium sp.
TCTCATTATTATGCAATCACCCAGCTTATCACAATCCAAAAAACATCCAAAAATCAAATTGCATACAAATTTACATCTGGCCGCCTAAAACAAGAGGCCGCCCTTTTGGGACAGCCTCATCCCAAAAAAACTCATACATAATTGTCTTAGGTATTTATTTTTTACATAAATTTATTCCATGCAAAAAAATCAATTGTACAAAGGCAGCCTTTCAACCATTGTGCTGAAATTACTGAACGACAAAGGGAAAATGTATGGTTACCAGATTACCCGCGAAGTAGAGAAAATTACGACCGGTGAACTAAAAATTACCGAAGGTGCACTCTACCCCACCCTGCACAAACTGGAAGCAAAAGGCCTGCTTAGCGTTGAAATAAAAAAGGTAAACAACCGCCCGCGCAAATATTATTTTCTGACTGAAAACGGAAAAACAGAAACCGTAAACCTGCTAAACGAGATGAAAGCCTTTATCCAAAATATGGATGTATTGTTGAACCCAAAACTGGCCTAAATGAACCGAACTTTAACACCGAAACAAACCGAAGAGCTTTTTGAATTCTGCCGAAGACATTACGTTTACCATTACGATTTGCAGGTAGAACTGGTCGATCACCTGGCATCGGCAATTGAAGAACAGTGGGAAACTGCCCCTGAGCTAACTTTTGAAAAAGCTTTGCTCAATTCGTTCAGGAAATTTGGCATTCACGGATTCAGCAAAATAAAAGAACAAAAGCAAAAAGAACTTCGAAAAAAGTACAACCGGCTTTTGTGGAAATACTTGCTTGAATTTTTCGGCTGGCCCAAAATTGTAATGACTTTTGCATTCACAATCGTACTGGCCACTTTATTCAAAATCGTTGGAAACGACCTTTGGATTCTGGCACCATACTTTGGAAGTATGACCATTTTCCTGGTTTATTACTACTACCGGATTTTCCCGTCAAAATTTAAAGTAAGCAAAGTAAAGGGCAAAAAATTTATGCTGCTCGACCGCTTAAAAGACACACAGTTTATGATCATATTTTTTACCCAGATTCCATTTCAGGCCTTTCACTTTTGGAACATTCTAAATCTATCTTCTTTGCAAAACACTGCCGGGATATTCACCGTTTCGCTTCTGATTGTTGTGCTTACCATCGGCATTTATGGCGAACTATTTTATGTTCCCGAAAAGATAAAAGAACACTTCAGGGAACAGTTTCCTGAATTTGCTTTGTAACTTTAGCACCGTGCGCATTACTAACAATAAAACCAAAGTCTCAGTGCTATAAATCTCAATACTCATTACTAACAAAATGAAACGTAATTTCTTCTACTTTGCCTGGCGCGAATTTGTACGATCAGCCACCATGAGTAAAAACATGGCAACCAAGGGTGTGCTGATTTTTCTGGCCTTGTATTTTTCGCTGGTTGGAATATTTTTTGGATTTCAACTCACCGAAAATCTGGCCAAAGCCCCCGATAAAATGCAGGCTTTTAACGCCATGATTTTTATTTACGTCGGCTTCGATCTCATCCTTCGGGTGATGATACAAAACCTGCCAACCTTTGGCTACCAACCTTTTCTGATTACTCCGGTAAGGCGAAAGCGCATCGCCCGCTACATGCTGAATAAATCGCTGCTGCATTTTTTCAATGTGCTGCCTTTCTTTTTGTTTCTGCCGTTTACTTTCCGGATTGCGGCTCACGAACTTGCAACACCTGTGTTAACTGCCTGGCTGGCATCGCTTATTCTAATGATCTTTGTAAATCATTTTCTGGCCATTTACATCAAGTGGCGCACCAACGAATCGAATGCCCTGTTTTATGGATTTCTGGCGCTGGCCGCGGGCATCTTTGCCATCAATTATTTTGGGATTTTTGATTTCACGGTTCAATTCGGAAAACTTTTCGACCTGGTAATTGCACACCCACTTACTGCACTTATTTTCCCGCTACTGATCGCTTTGTTATACCTGCTTAACCAACAATATTTATGGAGCCGATTCTACATCGACGAACTCACGCAGAAGAAAAAAGAAGGTACCACACACGATTTTTCGTGGCTCAACCAGGTTGGCGAGTACGGAAAAATGTTGTCGCTCGAAGTTAAAATGATTGCCCGCAACAAACGTCCGCGGCAATCGGCCATGATGTCGGTACTTTTTATTTTTTACGGGCTGCTAATTTACCGCGACTACAAACCCGACGGCCCCGAGTTTATCATTGTTTTGGGCGGCATGTTTATGACCGGTATTTTCAGCATGATGTACGGGCAATTTTTTCCGGCCTGGCACAGTCGTTACTTTCCGCTGTTAATGGCTCAAAACATGAAAATGAAACAAGTGCTGCAATCGGCTTTTTTTCTGATGGCAGTAACCAACATCGTATTTTACCTGCTTTCGTTGGGCTACATGTTTATAACGCCCAAAGTACTTTACATCCATTTTGTGGTGATGCTGTACAATATTGGGGTAAATACCTGGGTAATTTTTGCACTTGGTTTGAACAGCCGAAAATCCATCGACCTCGACCAACGTGCCACCTTCAACTACCAGGGAATGAGTGCCACCAGTTGGCTGATCACCTTCCCGATTTTATTTGGTCCCCTGGCAGTTTACGGCTTGCTAGCATTGGCTTTCGGAAATATTGCAGCCTATGTTGTGCTTGGTTCACTCGGACTTATAGGAATTATTCTTCACCCAAAACTGATCGATTATTTTACAGGCCAATACCTGAAACGCAAACATAAAATGCTGGCAGGGTACAAGGCCACGTAAAGGCCTCTCCCTAACCCTCTCCAAAGGAGAGGGAACCAGAAAAGAACGAATTATAATGATAAAATTAAATACTATAACTTATTAAATTTTCCCCCTTCGGGGGAATTAAAGGGGGCAATCATGATACAAGCAAATAACTTACAAAAGGAATACAACGGAACAACGGTATTAAACATCCCTGAATTAACCATCAACAAAGGCGAAATATTCGGGCTGGTCGGTAACAACGGCGCAGGTAAAACCACATTTTTTTCGCTGGTGCTTGACCTCATCAGGGCCAGCCGCGGGAAAGTGGTGATTAACGAGATAGCAGTGGCAAAATCGGAAGACTGGAAAGAACTGGTTTCGGCTTATATCGACGAGAGTTTTACGATCGGATACCTCACACCCGACGAGTACTTCAGCTTTATTGGCGAGCTGCGAAACATGAACGATACCGATGTTGCTGCTTTCCTGGCAAAATTCAACGATTTCTTTAAAGATGAAATTATGGGGAAGAAAAAATTCATTCGTAACCTTTCGAAAGGAAACCAGAAAAAAGTGGGTGTTGTTGGCGCATTTATGGGAAACACCGAGATCATTATTCTCGACGAACCTTTTGCCAACCTCGATCCTTCGTCGCAGTACCAGTTACGAAACATTATTAAGGAAATTGGAAAGCAGCAGGACAAAACCATCCTGATTTCGAGCCACGACCTCGATCACGTTGCCGATGTGTGCTCGCGAATTGTTATTTTGGAAAAAGGTGAAATCGTTCGCGATGTTCAAAAAACCGATTCTACACTGGCCGAACTCGAGGAATTCTTTACAGGCGTAAAAGTGGAAACTTCTTTTCACGACGAGCTGTAATTTTGGCGCTTCCCTGATTCTAAAATAGTTAGGCGAACAAATGTTTTTTCTGTAATTTTAACAGAAATTTTCATTCCATGGAGAACCACGAACAAAACGTAAAACAGGCCTATTCGAAAATGGCACAGCTCTGCAGCCGCTCGGAACAGTGCTCTGCCGACATCCGCAAAAAAATTATGGCCTACGAAATTGTAGATGAAATTGTGGATGAAATCATTGACAAGCTCATTGAAGAAAAATACCTTGATGATGAACGCTATGTGAAAGCTTATGTAAAAGATAAGTTCAAGTTTAATAAATGGGGTAAAACAAAAATGCGCTATTACCTGAAGGCAAAAGGTTTATCTGATGTAATCATTGAGCATGGACTGGATGTGATTGACGAAGAGAAATACAAAGACGTACTGGTAAAAACCATGAAAGCAAAGGCTAAAACACTTAAAAAGAAAAGCCGTTTTGAGAAGATGGGACAAATCATCCGTTTCGCTCAAAGCCGCGGATTCGAGCCCGAGCTGATTCACCGGTATATGAACCTGGCACTTGATTAAATAATATCCAAACCTAAATCTATTTGTTTATGCAAATTTTTGATAGAACTATAAAAGAGATTTTAAATCAAAATCTCGAAAAGCTGGAGACTTTCTTTACTTCTGATGTTGTTTTCTACTTCGGAGAAATTCATCCTTCTTACGAAAAGCTTTTCCGTGATTTTATTGAGATATTAAAGGAAGAAGAGGAGGATAAAGATAAAGAAAAGAAACGGCTAACCATACTACTGAATACACCCGGAGGAAGTGCCGAAACTGTGGAAAAAATGGTTGAAATAATAAGACATCATTATGAAGAAGTTTATTTTGTTGTCCCTGACTATGCGATGTCGGCAGGTACTATATTTTGTATGTCAGGAGATAAAATATACATGGATTATTCTTCTTCATTAGGCCCAATTGATCCTCAAGTATTCAATGGCACAACTTATGTTCCGGCGATGGGATACTTAGACAAAGTAAACGAGCTTTTGGAAAAGGCAAAAGATGGAACTCTTACCCAAGCGGAGTTCTTAATTCTTCAAAATCAAGATTTAGCAATGCTAAGAAGCTATGAACAGGCAAGAGAACTAACAATTACTCTTCTTAAGAACTGGTTAGTTGAATACAAATTCAAGGATTGGATTACGCATAGGACTACCACTGGAAAAGTTGGGATGCCTGTCACTCCTGAAGAAAAAATTCAAAGAGCTGAAGATATCGCGGATAAATTGGGGGATAACAAAATTTGGCATTCTCATGGAAGGATGATAAACCTAAATACACTCAAACATGTTCTTAAATTAGAAATTGAAGATTATTCAGAAGAAAAAGAGCTACGAGTACTGATTCGAAATTATAATGATTTATTGACTGAGTTTATTGCAAGAAATGGATATAAAGTATTTTTGCATAGCCGTAAGTATTTTTAATATATTTGTACTATGACTACCATAAGTGAAAAAATAATACAGACAACAGAAGATCAGCTTGATAAATTCACAAAAGATGAAAAATATATTGAGCTGAGAAATTATCTATTTGAAATGAAAAAGAAAGGATTGGTATCACCGAACACATATACCATTCCTCCTCTTGACACAGTAGGGGAAAGATTATATCATTCAAAATAAAAAGCAAATGCTTTTTGCACAAGCTATCCTATTGAATACTCTCGCTTTTCATTTAAGTATTTAATTGTATAGTTCCTGTTATAGGAGAAACTTCTCCTATCTTCGTGCTTCATCAATAAAACAAAAACATGATTTTAAAGGAACAGGTAAAAGACCTTGTTGAGCGCCGGGATGCGCTGAGGAGGCATCTTTGACTACGATGCAAAGTTGATACAATTAGAAGAAGAAGAACTCAAAACACAGGACCCCGAATTCTGGAATAATCCAAAAGAAGCTGAAGCCCAGATGAAAACCATCCGCACCATTAAAGTGTGGACCGACGGGTTTAATGCTGTCAACCAGTCCACTGAAGATTTTCTGGTGTTGTACGAATTTTTCGAAATGGAAGAAGCCAGCGAAGAGGAAGTAGATCAGGCGTATGCCGACACCGAAAAACTGGTGGAGGAACTGGAGGCTAAAAATATGCTTCGTAACGAAGAAGACCGACTGGGAGCCGTACTTCGCATAAATGCCGGAGCCGGTGGAACCGAAAGCAACGACTGGGCCGACATGCTGTTTCGCATGTACACCCGTTGGATTGAAAAGAACAGCTACAAAATGAAAATTGCCGACATGCAGGCCGGCGACGAAGCCGGAATAAAAAGCTGTACCATCGAAATTGAAGGCGATTTTGCCTACGGTTACCTGAAAAGCGAGAATGGGGTGCACCGGCTCGTGCGCTTGTCGCCTTTTAATGCGCAGAATAAACGCATGACTTCGTTTACTTCGGTGTATGTGGCTCCACTGGTTGACGATTCAATCGAAATTGAAATCAATCCGGCTGATATTTCGTGGGATACTTTCCGTAGTGGCGGCGCCGGCGGACAGAACGTAAACAAAGTGGAAACCGGTGTCAGGCTGAAGCATGCACCAACCGGAATCACCATCGAAAATACCGAAAGCCGTTCGCAACTTGCCAACAAAGAAAACGCGCTTCGATTATTGAAATCGCAATTGTACGAACTCGAACTGCGCAAACGCCGCGAAAAAACTGCCGAAATCGAGGCATCGAAAAAGAAAATTGAATGGGGTTCGCAAATTCGTTCGTACGTGCTGCAGCCCTACAAAATGGTTAAGGATGTTAGAACAGGATTTGAAACCGGAAATGTAAATGCCGTCCTCGATGGCGAACTCGACGGGTTCATAAAAGCTTACCTGATGGAATTTGGTGGAGAATAGCTCTAAAAACGTACTTTTCTCCTTGCAAATTTCAGGGGCTTTTGGCATCTTGTAAGCGTTGTTTCAACTTATTAAATAAGGGCTCTCATGTATTCAAACGAAAAATTCATAAACAGGGAAATTAGTTGGTTGTCGTTTAACGAGCGGGTGCTCCAGGAAGCAGAAGATCCGGAGACCCCCTTGCTTGAACGTATCCGTTTTGTCGGAATTTTTTCCAATAACCTTGATGAATTTTTTAGGGTTCGGGTTGCAACGGTGCGCCGTATGGTTGACCTGGGAGAAGATGAAGAAAACCTGCTGGGGGAAATGACTCCTACCGATTTACACAACAAAATTCAGGACATTGTACGGGCACAGCAACAGAAGGTAGATGTCATAATGACGGATATTATCAGGGACCTGGAAGAAAACAATATTTTCCTGATCAATGAAAACCAGTTGACTGAAAACCAGGGTGTTTTTGTAAAAAAATATTTTTACGACAAAGTGCTGCCCAACCTCGTGCCAATTATGCTGGGAAAAAACAAGTTTCCCTATTTGCGCGACCGGTCGGTATATCTGGCAATAAAACTTTACCAAAAAGATGACCCGCAGAATAAAGCCTACTCACTGATACGGATTCCCGGAAGATCAGTGCCCCGCTTTCTGGTTTTGCCTGAAGAGGAGGGAAAACAATTTGTGATGATGCTTGATGACATCATCCGTTACTGCATGGCCGATATTTTTTTCTATTTCGATTACGATTCTTACGATGCTTATACGATTAAGATTACACGCGATGCAGAACTCGATCTCGACGACGACATCTCGAAAAGCTTTATCGAAAAAATGAGCCAGAGCCTGAAAAACAGGAAAAAAGGAAAACCGGTGCGCCTTATTTACGACCGGAAAATGCCCGACGACCTGCTTCAGTTTCTACTAAAAAAGATGAAATTGGCCAAAGGCAGCGATGCCGTGCCGGGTGGGCGCTATCATAATCAGAAAGATTTAATGAACTTTCCGGAGATAGGAAAAAAACACCACTATTACACCAATCTGCCACCTTCGCGCCATAAAGACCTGCCGCCGTTTACCAGTGTGCTGAAAATGTTACGGCAGAAAGATGTGATGCTGCACTTTCCGTACCAGACGTTTAATCATGTGCTCGACTTTTTGCGTGAAGCTGCCATCGATCCGCAGGTAAAAGAAATTGGCCTTACCATTTATCGTGTTGCCAGTGATTCTAAAGTAGTAAACACCTTATTAAATGCCGTACGAAACGGGAAAAAAGTAACCGTTGTAATCGAGCTTCAGGCTCGTTTTGATGAAGAAGCCAACATATTCTGGTCGAACAAATTACAGGAAGAAGGTGCCAATGTAATTAACGGCGTACCCGGTATGAAAGTGCACAGTAAACTGGCCTGGGTAGCACGCAAAGAAAATGGAGAGATCCGTAACTATGCCTACATCGGAACAGGCAATTTCCACGAAGGAACTGCCCGTGTTTATACCGACAAAGGCCTGTTGACTGCCGATCCGCAACTGGCTGACGAAGTAGAAATGGTATTTCGCTTCTTCAAACAGAACTACCTCCACTTTAACTACGAACACCTGGTTGTAAGCCCTTTTGCCATGCGCAAACACTTTGTAAAAAACATCGACAGGGAAATAACACTGGCAAAATTGGGAAAACCGGCCTGGATGATCCTGAAAATGAACAGCCTGATTGACCCGGAAATGATGATGAAGTTGTTTGAAGCAGCGCAGGCGGGAGTAAAAATACAGTTAATTGTTCGTGGAATTTTTGGGATGCAAATCGGTATCAACGGTTACAGCGAAAACATTACTGCAATTAGCATTGTAGATAAATACCTGGAACACACCCGGCTTTTCTTATTCGGTGCCGGCGGCGAAGAAAAAATGTACATTTCATCTGCCGACTGGATGCCGCGTAACCTAAACCGGCGTATAGAAGTGGCTTGCCCCATTTACGACGAATCAATTAAAGCAGAATTAAAAGAGCAATTACTGATTCAGCTTCGGGATAATTCAAAAGCAAGGATTCTCGACCCGCAACTGTCGAACCATTACTCTGAAGGTAATCCTGACAGGAAATACCGCGCCCAGGAAGACTTTTACAATTACATCAAATCCATTACGAATTAATAGGAAGACTTTTCCAACAAATCGAATAAAAATATCTTTACAATGAAAATCTACCATAATCCACGTTGTTCAAAGAGCCGCAACGGGCTAAAGTTTCTGGAAGAAAAAGGCTGTGAATTTGAAATAGTGAAATACCTTGAAAAAGGTATCAGCGAAAAAGAGTTGACAGAAATTATTGCGCTTACAGGGAAAAAACCTTTTGACTTTGTACGCACGCACGAACAGGATTACAAAGACCTTTACAAAGGAAAAGTTCTGAGCGACGAAGAATGGATAAAAGTACTGGTTAAAAATCCGAAACTGTTGCATCGCCCCATCGTTGTAAACGGAGATAAAGCTGTTTTGGGAAATCCGCCTGAAAATATTAACGAAATACTTTAATTAAACATAAAACACTGATTCCCGGACACATACTACGGATTGCAACTTCAAAAATGTTTGTATATTTGCGGCCGTATTAACCACGTGTGCTTGATAACCACGTTAAAAACAAGTAAATGAGAACAACTGTATCAGTAACTTTCATGCTGGCGGGTATTGTTTTTGCAGCCTGCCTCATCCTTTCCAACATTCTTGCAACAAAAATTATGATGATTGGCCCGTGGTCGGCTCCTGCCGGAGTTTTGATTTTTCCGCTGGCTTACATCATTAACGATGTAATTGCCGAAGTGTGGGGCTATCAGAAAGCCCGGCTGATTATTTGGGCCGGTTTTGGCGTAAACATTCTGGCCGCTTTATTTTTCACCATTGCCATTGCTGCCCCAGCTGCCCCTTTCTGGCAAAACCAGGATGCCTTTGCAACAACTTTGGGAAGCACACCGCGTATTGTGGCGGCCAGTTTAATGGCTTATTTGCTTGGTTCGTTTCTGAATGCTTATGTAATGAGCCGCTTCAAAATTTTGACCCGTGGAAAAAACTTCTCGTTGCGTGCCATCGTATCGACGCTGGCCGGTGAAGGCGCCGATTCACTCATCTTCATCACCATTGCTTTTGCCGGAGTATTTCCTGCAAATGTAATGTTAACGATGATCCTGACACAAGCATTGATTAAGACAGTTTATGAAATCCTGGTACTTCCGCTTACCATAACAATTGTAAACAAGGTAAAAAAGCTGGAAGGAATCGACACCTTCGACTACAATATTTCCTATAATCCTTTTCGTTTAAAACAGGTTTAAAATGATAGCAGAGAAAGCGCTTGTTGTTTTTTCGGGCGGACAGGATTCAACAACTTGTCTGTTCTGGGCGCAGCAAAATTTTTCAGAAGTGTTGGCCATTGCCTTTGATTATGGTCAGCGGCACAAAATTGAACTGGAAGCCGCCAAAAATATTGCAGAAAAAGTTGGGATTCAACTACATGTTTTCCGGCTTGATCTTTTGAGGCAGCTCACGCGAAATGCACTCATTTCGCAGGAAATGGAAGTGGAAGAAACAAAACCTGACGACCGGCCGCCGAATACGCTGGTAGAAGGAAGAAACATGTTATTCCTGACCTACGCCGCCATTTTTGCCAAAGCCCGAGGAATACATCACCTGGTAACGGGCGTGGGGCAAGCCGATTTCAGTGGTTACCCCGATTGCCGGAACGACTTTGTACTTTCGCTGAATTCAACCCTTAATTTATCGATGGATTACGACTACACAATCCATACTCCGCTTATGTGGCGCGACAAAGCATCCATTTGGCAACTGGCGGATGAGCTCGGAGTACTGGACATTGTACAAAACGAAACCGTAACCTGCTACAACGGCGTAAAAGGGAAAGGCTGCGGGCATTGTCCGGCCTGCATGTTGCGCAACCGCGGACTGGAAAACTATCTAAATTCAAAAGAAGTATGAGCGATTTAAAACACCTCGGAAACGACACCAACTACCTTTTTGATTACTCACCTGATGTGCTGGAAACCTTTGACAACAAACATCCGGAGAATGATTACTGGGTGAAATTCAATGCACCCGAATTTACCAGCCTTTGTCCGATAACCGGGCAACCCGATTTTGCAACAATTTACATCAGTTACATGCCGGGTGAGAAAATGGTGGAAAGCAAAAGCCTGAAACTCTACCTGTTCAGTTTTCGCAACCACGGAGCCTTTCACGAAGATTGTATCAATATTATCATGAAAGACCTGATTGCATTGATGGATCCGAAATACATCGAAGTTTGGGGAAAATTTCTACCACGTGGCGGGCTGAGCATTGATCCGTACAGCAATTACGGCCAACCCGGTACCCGTTACGAAGAACTGGCCTGGTTCCGGATGCAAAACCACGACCTGAATCCGGAAAAGATTGATAACCGCTAAAAAATGCAATAATTCTTTACCTGGAAATAAGATTACTTGCTTCGCGTAGGATCCGGTTGATCTGCTTCTCCGACAATCGCATTTCTCTGAGTAAATCCTGCGCATTAACCAGTTCGCTGCAAAGTACAATTCTTTTATCAAGCAATTGTTGTTTTTGAGCTTTTGTAAGCGAAATGAGCGATGTAAGTGGATGTAATCCTGACTGATCGATCAGATGTTTTAAACCATCACCAAAAGGATAATCCCACGAAACCATCATCAATCCTGCACAGGAGCCGTAGCTCATCGCATCCTCGCTAAAACGGGTATTGGTAACCACGCCGCCACGGTATTCGAGATCGGTTCCGTATTGTTTTTCCCAGGCCGCTTTCACATCCAGGAAACGCGAATGAATATACAAAGGCACCTGCACTCCGCTTTTGGTCAGGTTATCGGTATGAAATTTACATTCCACCATCAGCATTTCCTTCCCTTTTCGGGCAATCACATCAACTTCATGCTGTACACATCTACCTTTTACAATTACACCGGTTTGCACTTCGTAACCCTGTGTTTCAAATACTTTCCCAACAAATGTTTCAAAAGGAAACCCGGTTGGTCCCAATTCCATAATCGCATTTTTTAGCCGATAACGTCCCGCCATTTTATGCGATTCCTTTTTCAGAAGGCCAAAAGCCAGCTGGTAAATTTTTCGGGTGGAAATACCTTCGTATAATTCTTTCCGGACCTCTTCCACAATTCGCTCCTGTTCGTATTTTCCGGCTCCCGATGATTGGAGTGCCTGTTTCAGTTTCCCGGGGTCAAACAACGCTTTCTCGCCGTTTCCTTTTGTAACGTGTAAATTCATGAATTCTTGATTTTGCCCCTAATTTAATGGATATTTTGTATCGTTGAGGGATATTCCCGTTTCCCGCACAAAAGTGTTCAATAAAATTTACGGGAGTTGTCTTATAGAAGCAAACTACTCAATTATGGGACTGCCTTTTGCTTTGGCAAATCTTTGGCTTATCAGCCGGATTTTATACCAATTGTATCTCAACATGAGCTTTAAGCGATGTGTTGAAATTATCCCGATTTTTCGGGAGTTAATGCCGATAATAAACAAAAGAGGCTTTAGGAGTTTGCGAACTAAAGGCTCATTTCGATATTAAATCGGTATTACTATTTGTTATGACACAAAGATGAAGGTATCCGACAGGAAAAATGCAAATCAAAAAAAACCGGCTGCCTGCTGACAACCGGTTCATTATTTTTACTCTTCCCAAAAGTGGGAGGTTCTACAGTCCTAATTTTTCTTTTATCAGACCTGGAATTTCCGAAGGTTCCTTGGCCACCGGAACACCGGCAGCATTGAAAGCTTTTATTTTCTCTTCAGCTGTTCCCGCACCACTGGAAATGATGGCACCGGCATGGCCCATTCGTTTTCCGGGAGGCGCTGATTGGCCTGCAATAAAAGCAACTACAGGCTTGGTCATTTTTTCCTTGATGAATTTTGCAGCCTGTTCTTCTGCATCACCACCAATTTCACCAATCACCACTACGGCATCGGTTTTCGGGTCGTTTTCATACATCTCCAGTAAATCAATGAAATATAAACCCGAAACGGAGTCACCACCAATCCCCACGCAGGTTGTTTGCCCCAGGTCATTTTCTGTCAGCATGTTTACCACCTCGTAAGTAAGTGTACCCGAGCGCGAGATTAAACCAATATTGCCGGGTTTAAAAATCATTGCCGGAAGAATTCCGATCAAACACTCGCCCGGAGTAATTAATCCAGGGCAGTTGGCCCCGACCAGTTTGGTACCGTTTTTCTTTAACACCGGCATTACCCGAATCATATCCTGCACCGGAACGTGCTCGGTAATACAAACCACCAAATCAACTCCGGCATAGCTGGCTTCCAAAATGGCATCGCCTGCAAAAGGAGCGGGGACAAAAATTACGGAAGCATTGGCTCCGGTAGCTTTTACGGCATCTTCAACCGTATTAAATACAGGAATTCCCTCTACTTGCTGTCCGGCTTTTCCCGGCGAAATCCCACCTACGATATTGGTACCGTAAGCTTTCATTTTACTGGTATGGAAAGCACCGTCGCGTCCGGTAATCCCCTGTACAATTACTTTGGTATTTTTATTTATAAGAATGCTCATTTCTTTATTTTTTTCTCAAAATTCGACATCATATTGTACAAACGCACGGCCGTGCGTTTCTTCAAACTATTTCTGACTTAGCTCTATCGCTTTCTCAGCTGCTTCACTCATGGTTTTTACCACCGGCAATCCGGTTTTCTCAATAATTTCGAGACCTTCTTTTGCATTGGTCCCCGAAAGACGGATCACAATCGGAATATCGGTTTTTATCTGGTCAAGTGCCGCTACCAAACCGCGGGCCACATCGTCGCAACGGGTAATTCCGCCAAAAATGTTGATCATCACCGATTTTACATTTTTATCACCCAGCAGAATATTCATGGCATCAACTACTTTTTGCGGATTGGAAGAACCACCAATATCGAGGAAGTTGGCCGGTTCGCCGCCATACAGTTTAATCATATCCATCGTGGCCATTGCCAGTCCGGCGCCATTCACCATACAACCAATGTTTCCATCCAGCTTAATGTAAGAAAGTCCTTTGGCATTGGCTTCCAGCTCCTTTTTCTCGTTTTCGTCAGCCTCGCGCATCGCAATAATTTCCTTTTGACGGAACAAAGCATTGTCGTCAAAATTCATTTTACCGTCAATGGCCAAAACCTGCTTGTCGGGGGTAAGCACCAGCGGGTTAATTTCGGCCAGCGAAGAGTCTGTGTCAACGTATAATTTATAAAGTTTTACCAGAATTTCGGCTGCCTGACGTACCTGTTTCGGATCGTTAAACAATTGAAGCGCTACTTTGCGTGCCTGCCAGTCCATCAATCCCATGGTTGGGTCGATCGGCATTTTAATGATCTTCTCGGGATTGGTTTTTGCCACTTCCTCGATTTCCACTCCCCCTTCAGAACTGGCCATCAGGGTTACGGCTTTGGCATTCCGGTCGTTGATCAGGCCAACATAAAATTCCTTTTCGATATCCACGGCATCGGCAACCAGTACTTTTTCAACCGTTATGCCTTTGATATCCATTCCCAGTATCAGTTTGGCCTTTTCAATTGCTTCGGCTTTGGTAGTTGCCAGTTTTACACCACCGGCTTTCCCTCTGCCTCCCACCAACACCTGGGCTTTCACCACCCTCAGTTTGTCTTTGTCTGAGACTTTCTTTTTTACATCGTTTACCGAATGGCATAACTCTCCTTCCGGTACAGGAATCCCGTACTTCCTGAATAAATCCCGGGCTTGATATTCATGAATTTTCATATGATTAAAATATTTTAGCCTACTTAACAACGCAACCTAAAAAACCAATAGAATGCGGTTTCTAAAGAAAGGTCTGTTTCATCGTTAATTTTCGGCCTGTTACGGTTGAAAATATTATCGTTAAATTTATCAATTATTTAACCCTTAAAAGCCTAAATTGTTTTCTTTTTTTTATGACCTATAACACATTTCGAGTGTAACTTTTATCACATGTTTTAAAAATATTCCGGAAGCTGAGACTTGTTCTGGCTGACTTCCGAAATTTCGTTAGTTTTGTTGCCTCAATTTCTATTCTAATGAAGGATATAATCAAACAGGTCATTGAAGACGAAGCACAGGCAATTCAAAACATTCCGGTTACCGACGGAATGATACAAGCTATCGAACTCATTTTCGAACGGGTTCACCAAAAAAAAGGGAAATTAGTAACCAGCGGAATGGGAAAAGCCGGGCAAATTGCCCTGAATATTTCCACCACATTCAGCTCCACCGGTACTCCATCCGTATTTCTGCACCCCAGCGAATCGCAACATGGCGATTTAGGTATTTTACAGGAAAACGATGTGCTGCTGGTGATCTCCAACTCGGGCAAAACCCGTGAGATTGTTGAGTTGATCGATCTGGCAGAAAACCTCCACGAAGGCCTGCCGCTGATCGTAATTTCCAGTAATCCGGAGGGTGCGCTGGCACAAAGTGCTGATGCATTTATTTATACCGGAAATCCGAAAGAGGTATGCCCGCTGGGTTTATCGCCAACAACTTCTACCACTGTAATGACTGTTATTGGTGATGCGCTGGTGGTTTCGATGATGAAAAAAATTGGTTTTACCAACGAAGAGTACGCCAAACGCCACCACGGAGGTTACCTGGGAGATAAATCAAGAATGCAGGCGCGAACCGAAAAAAAATAAAGGCGTTACATTTAAAAGCAGGAATTCCAAAAGGATATTTTTCAAAAAGGAATTTCAAAAAATGAAAACAAATGAGAATTACCAAAGAAGACACCGCCGGATTAATCATCGATATTCAGGAACGTTTGTATCCTGCGATGAATAAAAAAGAGACCCTGCTAAAAAACTGTAAAATCCTGATTGAAGGGCTGAACCACTTAAATGTCCCCTTGATGGTAACGCAACAATATACAAAAGGCCTGGGCGAAACACTTCCGGAAGTAAAAGCGCTAATCCCCGGAATTGAACATTTCGAGAAAAAGGATTTCAGCTGTTTTGATGTACCTGAAATTAGGGGGAAACTGATTTCATTGAATGCAAGAAACGTTATTATCTGCGGCATCGAATCGCACGTTTGTGTTTTGCAAACTGCGGTAGATCTGAAAGAAGCAGGATTAAACCCGATTGTGGTGATGGATTGCGTTTCGTCGCGCACGGCTGAAAACTTCGAACTGGCTAAAGAACGCTTCCGCCACGAAGGCATTTTGATGACTTCGTACGAATCAATTCTTTTCGAACTAACGCGGGCAGCCGGCACCGATGAATTCAAAGCCATATCGAAACTGGTAAAATAACTATCAGCTACTCAGGTTAGAAACCATATAAAAAAAGCAGGGCACTCCCTGCTTTTTTGTTTTCCATTTCAACTCTTTTCTTATTTTTAACCAACCGAACCAATAGTAACCGTTTTTAACCATGAACAGAACAATCCTTTCGCTCGTACTGATTTTTAGTGCTTTCTCCGTTTTTGCTCAAAACCTGCCAGCTCCAACCGGTTTGCTGGGTGAACTGCTTCGGGAACCAGAAAAGGCGGTCATTACCGACTCCAATCCCGAGTTTGGATGGATCTTCCCGCAAGAAGGAGTAACCCAAACTGCTTATCAAATACTGGTGGCTTCTTCTCCCGATCTGCTAACAGAAAAAGAAGCAGATTTGTGGAACAGCGGAAAAATCAATACCGCAGCTTCGATCAACGTTTCATACAAGGGAAAGAGCCTGTCGTCTCATTCAAAATACTGGTGGAAAGTAAAGGTGTGGGAAAAGGAAGGAAAAGCGAGTGCTTACAGTGAGCCTCAGCAATTTGTTACCGGCACCTTCGATCGGGAAAGCGACGAGTGGACAGGTGTCAGCAATTGGGTTGAACTGGCGCCCGGCAATTGGGTAGCAGAAGACCGCCAAATGGCGAGCTTCACACAAAAAGAACCCGTTTTATTCAAAAAAGTCAGTGAAGGAAACTGGTTTGCCGATTTTGGACAAGCCGCCTTTGCAACAGCTGACTTTTCGATCACGTCAGATGTTGAAGGACAAAAAATCAGGGTTTACCTGGGCGAACGAAAAAATGAAGATTTATCGGTGCATAAAAATCCGGGGCGTAGCAACATTGGTTTCTTTCAAACGGAAATCGAATTAAAAAAGGGAACACATACTTACCAGGTAAAAATTCCGCCACACAGCGCCCGTTATCCACACAGCCAGAAAATGGCGCCTTTTTATCCCGAAGTGGTCCCGTTTCGTTACGCAGAAATTGAAAGCGACGGAAAAATACAGGTAAACAGCATCACGCAGGAAGCGCTTTATTATCTGTTTGACGACAGCCAGTCGGCGTTTAACAGCCCCAATGAGAACCTTAACAAGGTTTGGAACTTGTGTAAATACACGCTCAAAGCCACGCCGTTTCTAGGGGTTTATTCCGACGGAAACCGCGAGCGAATGCCCTACGAAGCAGATGCTTACATTCAGCAACTGGGACACTACGCGGTAGATCGTGAGTTTTCGGCGGCGCGCTACAGTCTTGCGTTTTTGGTTTCGCATGCCAGCTGGCCAACCGAATGGCAAATGCATACAGTTATGATGGCCCGCGAACACTACATGCACACCGGCGACACCGAGTTTTTGGCAATGATCTACAACGATCTGAAAAAGAAAACCCTAATCGACCTGCAACGCGAAGATGGCCTGATTAGCACCAAAACAGGAAAACTAACCTCCGAGGTTTTGAAAAGCATTCATTTTACAGGGGAAAGATTCAGAGACATTGTGGACTGGCCGCCTGTTGAAAACGATAACTATGAGTTTGCCGATTACAATACCGTGGTTAATTCATTTTACTTTTATTCGCTGAAATGCATGTCGGGAATTGCCGCCGCACTTGGAAAAACCGAGGACAGCAACTTCTATAAAACACATGCCGAGAAGGTGAAACAAAGCATTCTGCGCAACATGTTTGACGCACAGAAAGGATACTTTATGGATGGAATCGATGCCGGCCACGCAAGTTTGCATGCCAATATGTTTCCGCTGGCATTCAACCTGGTGCCGGAGAAAGACATCCCTTCGGTTGCTCAATACATCAAAAGCAAAGGAATGGCGTGCAGCGTATACGGCGCCCAATACCTGCTGGAAGCATTGTACAATGCAGGAGAAGCTGAATATGCCTTGAACCTGATGACATCGGAAGACAAAAGAAGCTGGATGAACATGATAAAGTCCGGTTCCACCATGACCACCGAAGCATGGGACGAAGCCTACAAACCCAATCTCACCTGGAATCATGCGTGGGCAACCGCTCCGGCCAACATTATTCCGCGGCGTTTGATGGGCATCCAACCGGTAGAGCCCGGCTTTAAAACGTTTGCAGTAAACCCGCAGCCAACCGGGCTTGAGAACATCGAACTCACCATCCCGACAATTCGCGGGCCGATTACCTGTAAGCTCAAAAGCAATCCGGAAGAATGGGAAATGGAACTTTCGGTGCCCGGCAACAGTGAGGCACTGGTACTTATTCCATCAGAACTTGCGAATGTAAAGGTTAACGAGGAAAAAGCAGAAGTCAATTCAACAGTCGAATACCTCGGCATGTCCAGGAATTTATTTAAACTGGCCAGCGGAACTTATCGTATTTCGGCAAAAAAATAGATCTTTAATCAAGGAACTGTCGATAACAAATAACATAGAAATTTAATTGAAAAGAGTTAAACACTTATCAAGTGTTAATTCACTCCTTTCGGAGATATTTTGAAAAGTAAAATTATTCAAACAGGTTTGAAAACCCACTGTCTCTAGCCCAGTCTAAAGTTTGATAATATGTATTATAGGATGAACCTTCCTGGGGAACATAACAACTTAGACCACAACAAGTATTAATATTAAATCCTCTATATCCAAAGCCATCTCCCCCTAAAAATTTTTCAGTATGGGCTTCATAAAGGATAGTAGTTTCTAACGCTACTTTTACAACGGCTAAACTATCAATGGGATAATTCTTCTCCAAAAAATCATAGAAATCATAGAAAATAGGTTTATCGTATGAATCCAATTTTTGAATTGAGTCTTTATTGTACTCCCATATTTCTAGCGGATAATTGCATATCAATTTCTGTGTTATTTCTGCCAGCTTATCTAATTCTCTCATATCAATCAAAGATATTGTTGCCGACTGATATGCTCCAGCTAAAGAACTATAATAAGCATAATATTCTTTAGCAACTGATGTTAAAATTGACACATTATCTTTAGAACTGAATAAATATGGTATTATTAGCTCATATGGAAATCCATAAGACAATGTCTCTGTAGGTGAGGCCAACATATAATTTACATTGCCTCTTAATTCATATGCAACTTCAATACTCCCCATAAAACAAGCATCGAAAATAATATAATCGAATCTATTAGATATTACGCTTTTTAAGTCCGTAATATCTATCTCATAATCATTGTCCAGCCCAAATGACTTTTCCTTTAAATTAGTTGATGTGGGAGGGAGCCAGGAGGTTCCATGTGACCAAAGTACCAGTCCAAATGATTGGGAAGGATACATATCACAGATATAATCAAGGACATTTGCAAATATGTCTGTGTCTGCTGAATTTTGTTCTGGATATGTTTTAACAACTTCACTTCTAATCTCGTCTGTTTCGTCATGTGTTATTTTTAAAATTTGACATCCATCGGAGGATGAATCCCAATAGACAATTAAGTTTTGATCATCACATATAAGGTAACCTCTAAAAATTAGTTTTATGAAGCATGTCTATTCTTCTGTTAATGAAGTTGCCATCCATTTTCAATCATCATTTTCCTTTTCGTTCAATTTTCAGCCATAATTTCAT
>JBKEDN010000051.1:0-3141 GCA_047975435.1 Draconibacterium sp.
CAATGAAATTATGGCTGAAAATTGAACGAAAAGGAAAATGATGATTGAAAATGGATGGCAACTTCATTAACAGAAGAATAGACATGCTTCATAAAACTAATTTTTAGAGGTTACCTTTAGATATAGTGCTTTTAAAATGATAGATAATTGAATATTTCTGGAACTTGGCGGATGGATAGATTTGAATGTCTGGTACTTGATGCTTGATATTTGTACCCATAATCCGTTTTTCATCTTTATTCGAGAGGTGGCACTGCGTTTGGAATGTTCGTGATATTTTCTGTGCGATTTGCCAGAGTTGTTTTTAAATATTCTAATTTTAGCCTGAAAACCTGATCAAGCTATGAAGCTCCATACATCATTATCTGTCGTTTTTTTTCTTATTGCAATGATTGCCGCTGCCCAGGATCATTTTCAGGCAACGGGTAATTTTACCGATGCAATGAATATCAATATCCTGGAGGCTAAAGTAAATGGTGTTGATTTGGAGGCCGGTGATGAAATAGGAGTCTTCGATGATCAGCTTTGTGTTGGACGGGCAGTGCTGGATAAAAGTCTTGGAGTGGTACTCGATGCACTGACTAAATCGGCAGTAGCCGGTGCCGATGATGCGGAAACGGGCACAAAAGATGGGTTTACTAGCGGAGGAACCATTTCATTTCGGTTTTGGGATGCATCAGAAAATTTGGAAATATCCGTGTCGGAGATAAAATATTACAAGCCTTCTACCGGAGAAGAAACTTCGCCCAAAACCTTTGCCATTGGAGCAACGGCTTATGTTTCGCTTAATACTGAAAATAATTACAGGCCAAAATCTAATGCCGGCCCCGATCAGCTTTTACATGAAGGTGAATCAGGTGTGCTGGACGGTACTGCTTCTATAGACTTAAACGGAGATTCGCTGACTTATATGTGGTTTGATCGGGATTCAATCGGGCTTCTGATTTTAAATGTTGCATCACCCGATTTCACGGCACCGAAAGTAGAGACGGATAAAGATTTTCGACTGGTACTGATTGTAAATGATGGCCTTAATTCTTCTGAGCCGGACACAACAATTGTTACTGTTTTAAATGTTCCATCAGGACCGGTAGCCAATGCCGGAGGTGAATTTCTTAATGTAAATGAACAGGAAACGCTTGTATTGGATGGCAGTAAATCTTTTGATCCCGATGGAGCATCGATCAGCTGGCAGTGGGAATTGTCGGATAAAACAATTAACCTGATAAACAGCAAGGCGGCTAACGCAAGTTTTATCGCGCCTGAAGTGGCTTCGGATACTTCGCTTTATGCGGTTTTAACGGTAACAAATTCATCGGTTTATCGGATCGGGATACCATTCAAATTAATGTTTTAAATATAAACATAGCGCCTGTTGCAGTGGTCGCCAACAAAGATATGGAAGTTCAGGAAGGCGGTCAGGTGTTGTTGAACGGCAGCACTTCTTACGATCCTGATAATGGCCCGTCAGAGCTATCGTATCAGTGGAGCAGTTTAAATGGTGGAGAACTTGGCGACAGTACTAAAATGAATGCCGTTTTTTCCGCTCCGTATTTACTGGCCGATTCTGTGTTTTTGCTCACGCTAACGGTTTCTGACGGAGATTTGTACTCGCTGCCCGATACGCTTAGGATTAAGGTACTGCATACCAATTTACCACCGGTAGCCAATGCCGGTACTGATTTGGTTGTTTTGGAGGGAGGGGAAGTAGTTTTAAATGGCAATGCTTCTTTTGATCCGGAAGGTAAATTTCTTTTGTATGAATGGGCTTCGGATTATTTGGTGCCGGATGATGTTAATACATCTGATCCATTGTTTATTGCCGGAGAAGTGCAAAAGGATACCCTTATGTTTGTTACTTTAAAGGTGTCGGATCAGGAGTTGTGGTCGGAACCGGATACGCTTTGGATTACCGTTCAAAACGTAAATAAAGCACCCGAATGGCTGTCCTTTCCTCCCGATTCCGCCTTTCTTGGAGAAGCATACCACGGAACAATTACGGTTTCTGATCCCGACATTTATGATCGTTTAACGATTTCGGTAAGTGGCTTACCCGAATGGTTGGGTTTTTCCGATTTTGGTAACGGAACGGCAGAGTTGTTCGCAGATACTATTCCCAATATTAATGCTTACACAGGAAACTGGGAAATTGGAATTCGGATAAGCGATGAGACCGTTTCTGTTGATACCGTTTTTGTTTTGCATGTTGATATTATAACGGGAATTAAAGCGTTGCGTGAAAATTCCTTCAGTTTCTATCCCAATCCAACCAGCCGATGGTTAACCGTTCAGTTTAATAATCAGTCAGTAAAGCGAATTTTACGTTTTTATAATGCAGAAGGAAAGCTGGTGAAACAGCAAGAGGTCATTCATCCAAAATCCTTAATTGACTTGAATTCACTGAATAAAGGTGCATATTTTTTGGAATTACTTGAAAACGATAAAAGGGTAGAAGTGCGAAAACTGGTGGTAAATTAGAATCACTTTAAATAGATTTTAAACTTCTGTTCTTTTATTATTATGTATATTTTTAAGCTGAAGTAAAAAATAAGTGTAACTGACCAAGTCCTAAAAGTACGATGAAAAAAATTCTACCCCTTCTTCTTATCCTTTTTCTGGGAGTTGAAACCCAATTACATGCAGCCTGGCTAGAAAATGTTCCGGTAACGGTAACGCAACCTTCGGGGGCCATAATCCACTGCTTTGCCAGTGGCGACGAGTATTACAACTGGCTGCACGATGCCAACAATTTTACCATAGGTAACCTCTAAAAATTAGTTTTATGAAGCATGTCTATTCTTCTGTTAATGAAGTTGCCATCCATTTTCTATCATCATTTTCCTTTTATTTAAAATTACATACATATTTTCAGTGGTATTTAGAAATCGTACATAGTGATACCATGTAACCGGACAACTTGTTCGTAACTGTACAGGTTATACGTCAGGTTAATAAGGCTAATCTATGCCGATGTTCGTTTGATACCGATACAATTGAGTTGCAGGCGGTTCATACTTCCTCCGATGAACCCAAACACGTGTTCGACCCTGACCCTTGTTTTTGATTTTTCGCGGTTCGATTCTTTTTGTGCTTCTGTCAGTGGGCTATTTCGCTTTCCTTTTTCATGTACTTTGTTGTTCA
>JBKEDN010000053.1:0-15299 GCA_047975435.1 Draconibacterium sp.
CAATGAAATTATGGCTGAAAATTGAACGAAAAGGAAAATGATGATTGAAAATGGATGGCAACTTCATTAACAGAAGAATAGACATGCTTCATAAAACTAATTTTTAGAGGTTACCTTTAGAAGTAAACTTCTACGTTAATGTTTTCTCTTCCAAAACCTTTTTCACTCAAAATCTCCATCGAATCGAAGATCATATCACTGTTCCCACACAAATAAAACGATGTATTTTTATCAAAATCCGCTTTTTTAAGGTATTCTGTTAAACGGCCTTTGAAATTTCCCTTATCGTCGCGCGAAGTACAAAGTGTTAACCTGGAAGCATCGTAAGCTTCTTTTTCGTAGGCTTCATCAACATAACGAACTCCATGAATCAGGTGATAATCAAGGCCGGGGTTGCTTTGAACCATACTGTGAAAAGGCGCGATACCTGTTCCGCTGGCAATAAAAACATGTTTATTTGTTTTCAGGCTCTTTTCATCCAAACCAAATTTACCGAACGGCCCATGTACTTCTACCATATCGCCTTCTTTTAAATGCGACAATTTTGGTGAGAAATAGCCACCTTCCACTTCTTTTACAAGAACTTCCAGATTACTTCCTTCTTCTGCACTGTAAATGGAATACTCGCGGCTTTGATAATCCCCCGGAATAGACAGGGACACATGTTGCCCTGCCACAAATTTAAAACGGCTTCGGGGCATCGATAAAATAAAAGCATGTTCGGTTAATCTGCGAATCGCCGCAATTTTGTAATAATTCGTATCAATCTGCACTTCTGGTTTCATATCAATTGTCATGGTGTTATGCTATATTTTTTGCAAAAGTAGGACTTTTTTAATTAAATACTTTCTGGTGTTTTATTTTAGCCGATAATTACAGACAATTAACCGATTCTTAACACCATTGTTCAAAATGTGCTTCTATTTTTGAATAGAAATTTTCGAAAATACATTAATATTTCTTATATAATTAAGCCAAAAAACAGTTCAACAACCTTAAACGATGAAATAAGCATGAGTATAAAAACCAAGTATAACTAAAACGATTACAGCCTCATGCAAATCCTCCCGGGGAATCGAATTAACTGACAACTTTTAAAACTATACGCACATGAAAACTTTAATCACCTATTGCACAACCCACGGATGCACTGAAACAATTGCACACGAACTAAAATTATTACTGGGCAACGATGTAACGCTTTGTAACCTTAAAAAGGAAAAAACACCCGACCTTACTTCATTTGAACGAATTATTGTTGGAGGTTCTATCCATCTCGGGCAAATTCAAAAAAGAATTAAAACGTTTTGCAAACAACATGCTACAGATTTACAAGCAAAAGAATTGGGTCTTTTTATTTGTTGTATGGATGAAGGTGAAGATGCACAGATTCATCTTAAAAATGCCTATCCTGAAGAATTGTTGCAGCATGCCAAAGCAACAGCGTGTTTAGGAGGAGAGTTTAACTTTGAGAAAATGAATTTCCTGGAAAAGTTTATCATTAAAAAAGTGGCAAAAATAGACCACAGTACTTCGAGAATGGATAAACAAATGATTCGTAAGTTCTCGGACCGAATGGACCGGATTTTTAATCCTTTTCTTTTTCTGGCTTAAAATTTCAGGTAAAAGTTTTTTGTTAGCAACATGTACTCTTCTGTAAAAGAGCCATCAGAATTATATATGGTCAAACAGTCTTCGCTGAAGGCTGTTTCTTTTTTCCCCAACTCAAGCATCACACGATTTTCCTTTTTCCCTGTTTTGGGAATAATACTGGTTTTTCGGTAAAGTCTCAACTCATTTATCTCAGCCCAGTGTTGTATTTCGGACAAAGCCTCAAGCGGTAGAATCAAAGCAATTCTTCCATTCTCTGATAACAAGCCGGCCGAACTTTTTAACAACTCCGAAAACGGCAGTAAATCGTTGTGCCGCGCGATGGTTCGTTCTGCAAAGGCAGCGGGTGTTGCGCGGTTAAAAAACGGAGGGTTGGAAACAATCAGATCAAATTTTGGAACCTCAGACTTTGCAAACTGTTGCAAGGAAGTGTGATAAACTTTTATACGATTTTGCCACAACGATGCATCAACATTTGCCACTGCCTCCCGAAATGCATTTTCTTCAATCTCAATGGCAGTAACCTGCGCTTCCGACCGCTGTGCAAGCATTAAGGCGATAAGGCCGGTTCCGGTACCAACGTCAAGTATTCGGCTGGTAGAATTTATTTTAACCCAGGCTCCCAGCAACACACCATCCACACCTACTTTCATAGCCGATTTTTCCTGGATTATTTTAAACTGCTTGAATTGAAAATAGTTGTTTCGGCCCATTTACGTGATGTTTTTTTAAATCAGAATTTTTCGAAAACTCCCAGTCCAAACAAGGCGAAATCGTACTTTACGGGATCATTCGGATCGAACTGCCGGAGTTTTTCAGTTATTTCTTCCACTGCTTTCCAGTCGTTTGATTTCCGATGAAGAAGCCCCAGTTTTCTGCCCACATTTCCGGTGTGAACATCCAATGGCAACATCAGTGCTGAGGCCGGAATTCCTTTCCACATGGCAAAGTCCACTCCGGCTTTATCTTCCCGTACCATCCATCTTAAAAACATGTTCAAGCGTTTTGCAGAAGCTCCTTTTTTTACATTCGAGATATGTTTTCGGGTACGTTCTCCGGGTGTTTCAAAAAATACATCATAAAAATGGGTCAATGCACCCCACACCGTTTGATGAACTGCAAAACCTTCCTCAAATGCTTTTTGCAGCCCGCCACAATTGGCATAAATGTTTCTTAACGAATGGATAAAATAAATACAATCGTCGCCGTTAAAGGTGCGGTGAACAAATTTTTCAAGCCGTTTTAACTCTGAACCAGAAGCATTCAGGGTAAAATTGTATGGTTCCTCCTCCAAAAGCTGCATTAAATACGAGGCGTTTTTTATGATTGCAGCCCGGTTTCCCCAGGCAATGGTAGCAGCCAGAAATCCTGCAATTTCTATGTCTTCTTTTGCTGAAAACCTGTGTGGCACCCTGATCGGGTCGGTTTCAATAAATTCGGGGCGATAAAATTCTTCCACCTTTTCATCCAAAAAGGTTTTTAGCGTATTAAAATCCATGGTTTATTCAATCACACCGTCTTTGATATGGATAATGCGGTCGGAACGTTCTGCAAAATGATCATCGTGGGTTACAATAACAAACGTTTGTCCCAGTTCGTCGCGCAACTTAAACAACAAATCGTGCAACTCATCCCGGTTGTTCGAATCAAGGTTTCCGGAAGGCTCGTCGGCCATAATTACCGAAGGATTGTTAATTAAGGCGCGCGCCATGGCAACCCGTTGTTTTTCTCCGCCCGACAGTTCCGAAGGTTTATGCTCCATTCTTTCAGAAATACCAAGAAAAGCCAGCAATTCCTTTGCTTTGGCTTCAGCTTTGGGCCTGGCCGTTTTTGCGATAAAAGCGGGGATACAAACATTTTCCAAAGCGGTAAACTCGGGTAATAAATGATGAAACTGAAAAACAAAACCTATTTCCCTGTTTCGAAAAGCTGCCAGTTGTTTTTCCGACATGGCCGATATTTTCTTCTCGCCAAAATAAACATCGCCACTGTCGGGTTTACTCAATGTACCTAATATTTGAAGCAAGGTGGTTTTCCCGGCACCGCTGGCTCCCACTATCGAATAAATCTTTTTCTCGGGTATTTCCAGATCAATGCCTTTTAACACTTCTAAATTCCCAAACGATTTATGTATGTTCTGCGCTTTTATCACGGCAATAAGTTTACAGTTTCATAATCTCGTGAACAACATATGCCACATAAGCAGCAACCAAAACAAAGCCCGTAAATTTTCCCACTTTCCACCGGCGAACCATTAAAAGACCAATCAGCAATACAACCGATCCAAATAATATAAGCACGGAGTTTAGCATATCGCCGCCAGCATCGATAGTTCCGCCCGAAATCAGCATTACAATCAGAAACGGCAAGCCAAGTCCAACCAGAATGTCAAAAATATTTGAACCTACGGCATTGCTTACAGCCATATCTCCCCGCCCCTGTTTTGCCACAATAATCGACGAGAACAAATCGGGTATCGAAGTTCCGACAGCCAGTACAGTCAGGGCAATAATCGCTTCCGGGATATTCATTAAATGGGCTGCTTTTACAGCCACCTCAACAAGTACATAGCTAAGTGCTGCAATTAATATTATTGAAAAGAAAAAAACGAGATAGTATCTTTCAGCTTTGGGGAAAATAAATTTCAGAAGTTGATCTATGGGGCGTGTTATTTTATTGTGTTCTCCATGCGGATCTTCCACTTCTTCTTCAACAATCACATCGTTGTAAGGCAAAATACGGCGCCAGTAAACCACTGCAATTACATATACCACATATAAGCCCAAAAATGCAATGGATTCGATGATTGAAAAATGTCCGTCCCAGATAAAAACAACAAGCAAAATTACTGTTAACGTATAAAACAGCATATCGCGAAACATGGGTTTCCAGTTTAATTTGGTACTTTTTACCAAGGCAGCTGCTCCAATAATTACGAGAAGGTTAAAGATGGCGCTCCCCACAATACTGCCGATACCAATTACCTGGTGTTCTCCGGGTTTAAGAACCGCAAACAAAGCTACAAAAAGCTCGGGAGCACTTGAACCAACAGCCATTAAAGTTGCCCCGGCTGCATCGCTTGAAAGACGAAGATCTTTTGATATTTTATCGAGCGAAGCGATAAAAAACAAATCGACTATTCGTGCCAGCAATACAAAACTGAGCAGCAAAAGAAATATGTATAATGCAATTACCAAGGAGGTAAATTTTAAAGGTAATTAGTCCTTAAATTTTTCCTGAATTCCTTTATTGATTTCAGAAGTTTCTTTTTTTACGGTGGAAGTAACATCGCTGATGTCCTTTTTAATATCTGAGGTATTTGCGTCCAATTCGCGTTTAATCTCGTTGGTAGCCTTTTTAAATTCCCTCATCCCTTTTCCGAGTGTTTTTGCAATATCCGGAATGGCTTTTGAACCAAAAAACAACAATGCCAATAGCATCACCAAAACCAATTCTCCGCCGCTAATGAATAATAAATTGTGCATCGTTTTTAATTTAGATCACAAAGATAAAAAAAGACAGAAGCTGAGTGATTGAAAGCAAAAGAAATTTAAAAGGCCGGAAAACCAAATGTACAGACCTCTTATTGGACCAATACCGATCAACTTCAAAAAAAAATCCGGCGGGAATAACCCACCGGATTTCAATATTTAATGACTTATTTATTAAGCCTTTGCTTTGCGTTTTGCAATCATTTTGTTTACCCGGCTGGTTGTTTCGTAAACAATTGGAGAGGCAACAAAAATAGATGAATATGTACCTACACCAATACCGATCAACAAGGCGAAAACAAATCCACGCAGGTTAGCGCCACCAAAAATAAAGATTACCAACAATACTACCAGCGTAGTCAGCGAGGTATTCATTGTGCGTCGAAGTGTACTGTTCATCGCATCGTCCATATTTACCTTCAGGCTACGTTTGGGATGAATTTTCAGGTACTCGCGGATACGGTCGTAAACAATTACGGTATCGTTAATCGAATAACCAATCACTGTCAGGATAGCAGCAATAAACGCCTGGTCGATTTCAAGCGAGAACGGAAGCAGCCCGTGGAACAGCGAGAAGAAGCCCAGTGTGATAATTGAATCGTGGGCAAGTGAAAGCACACCACCCAAACCGTATTTCCAGTCGCTGAAACGAAGAAGGATATACAGGAAGATGATAAGTAATGCAAGAGTAATGGCAATTACGGCATCTTTCTTAATATCGTCTGAAATAGTAGGTCCAACTTTCTGAGAACTTAACTGATAGTTTTCGGTAAAATCCTGGAAAGATACATTGTTTAGGAAACCTCCATTTTTCAAGCCATCGTACAATGCCTGATCAACTTCGTTATCTACATTTTCAGATAAATCATCGATTTTGTATTTGGTTACAATACGAACCTGGTTATCAGCGCCAAAAGTTTTAACTTCAGGTGCCGATCCGAGTTCTACGGCAAGCGCCTTCTGTACATCTTCCACTTTAACATCCTGTTCAAAACGAACCGTATAAGTACGTCCTCCCTGGAAATCGACGCCCAGGTTAAATCCGCGAACCACAAACGAAATAAGTGAGATGGTTATCAGAGTTCCCGAAATAATATAGGCAATCCGGCGTTTGTCGAGGAATTTAATACGTGGATTTACCAACCAGTTGGAAGTAATCTTAGAAGTAAATGTTATGTTTTTACTGTGGTTTAACTGCCATTCAAAAATCAAACGGGTAATAAAAATAGAGGTTCCGAGTGAAGTGGCAATACCAATCATTAAAGTAGAGGCAAAACCTTTGATGGGGCCTGAACCAAAGAAGAAAAGTACCAAACCGGTAAGGAAAGTAGTTACCTGTCCGTCAATAATCGCGGAATAGGCATTTTTATATCCATCCGAAATGGCCAGTTTTACACCCTTTCCGGAGCGTAATTCTTCCTGAATACGTTCGTAAATAATTACGTTTGCATCCACCGCCATACCCATTGTAAGCACAATACCTGCAATACCCGGCAGAGTAAGTACAGCTCCTACCGAAGCCAATACGCCCATCAAAAAGAACAGGTTGAGAACAAGTGCGATATTCGCCGTTAACCCTGCCTTTTTACTGTAGAAAAATAACATGTATATGAGTACACCGATAAAGGCAAAAATAAAGGATAGCATACCCGACCGGATAGACTCTGCACCCAGAGAAGGACCAACAACCTGCTCTTCAATAATTCGTGCAGGAGCAGGCATTTTACCTGATTTCAGTACGTTAGCAAGGTCTTTTGCTTCTTCAATACTTTCCAAACCGGTAATGCTTGAACGGCCACCAGGGATCTCCCCGTTAACCGTAGGGAACGAACGTACATAACCATCCAAAACAATTGCAATCGATTTTCCAATGTTATCCTTGGTCATGCGTTGCCATATTTTAGCGCCTTCGCTATTCATCTGCATCGAAACTTCCGGATTTGAGCCCATCTGGTCGTAATCCTGACGTGCATCAGTAATTACATCGCCATCAAGCGGCGGACGTCCGTCGCGGGTAGTAACTTTTAATGCAATTAAACGATAATAAGTACCTGCCTGATCCATCGATTTTGCGGTCCAGGCAAATTTCAGGTCTCTTGGGAAAAGAGCTCTGATCAGCGGATTATTTAAATAAGCATTCACTTTTGACGTATCTTTTGCCTGCGCAATACCAACAGAAGGCCCTTTGTAGAGTTGTCCGGTTTGGTCGGTACTTGGATTCAATACGGCAAACAATGGGTACTGTTTCTGAAAATCAGCGAGGTTGTCGAGCCCGGCAGTTGTATCGGCAGAACTTCCTGCTTCCATTTCGGCCAGTAAGGAATTTTCGCCGGTAGTATCTTGTTCTGCTGTCTGCGTTTCAGGAGTGGCTTCTTCTGTCACTTCTTTTTCTTCGTTAACAGCATTCAATTCGCGAATTTTTTCGTTTGCCTGTAACAAATACGGGTAAACTTCCTGGTTTTCGTATGTTTCCCAAAACTCCAGGTTTGCAGTTCCCTGTAAGAGCGTACGCACACGGCTTTGATCTTTTACCCCCGGAAGTTCAACCAGGATACGGCCACGGGTTTGGAGTTGCTGAATGTTTGGCTGAGCTACACCAAAACGGTCGATACGGGTACGGATAATGTTAAAGGCATTATCAATAGCAGCATCGGTTTCCTTACGGATTACCCCCAGGACTTCGGCATTGGTTGAGTTGAAATTCACCCTGTTGCGAAGTTCCAGTGTGTTAAAAATAGAAGCCAGTTTCGCATTTGGATCAATTTCCTCAAAGGCCTTTCCAAAAAGCATTACATAATCATCCTGCGAATTGGTCTTCATTTGGTCTGCTCTTGCCAAAGCCTTTACAAATGTCTCATCAGTACTGTAATTAGCCAAAGCACGGATGATTTCCTTTACTTCCACTTCAAGGGTTACGTTCATACCTCCTTTAAGGTCGAGGCCAAGGTTCATTTCCAGCTCACGAACATCCTTGTATGTGTATTTTTTCAGGCCAAAGAAATTGTAAACTACTTGTCCTGACATTGAATCCAGATACTGATACTCCAAATCCAGATTCCCTTGTGCATATTCTTCGGCTTGTTTTTTAATCTGTTGTGATTTCCAGCTAAAAGATAACTGGTAAAGACTCACAGCTGCCAGCAGAATTGCAAAAGTCAAAATTGCACCTTTGTTTTGCATTTCAAATTAAATTTTAATGTTTGATTTATTATTTTTTGTTGAATTAAATACTGAATACCAGCTCCTTTCACAAAACACACCGGTTCTGCGAAAAAAGAGTTACGATAAATCGTAACCAAATTACGACAAAGGATCTTCGTCGGGGGAAAGAGAATGGTTTTGAAAGACCAGGTAATGATACGAGCTTATCAAAGGTGTGGTTTGCTGCACTACTTCAGCTTTAAGAACCTGGTAATTTCTTACCGAATAATATTTTCTCAGCAGCTTGTTTTGTGCTTCTCCGTACTGATTCCGTTCCGGCACCTTCTGAACAAAAGTTTTTACTGAAAGCGGATTGGCTTGCGCCAGTACATAAACCTCTCCCTGATTGGTAGTGTGATTTTCGGCACCCGTATGGATATGATCCGGTTTTGTCGGATTTTTCTCCTGATAAGCGTCCACACAAAAAGCAATACCAACCAAAGCTGCAAAAAATACCAGTTTGATCAGCAAGTTCTTTGATATGTTGAGCCTAATCTTCAATACCTTAAAATTTAGCGGAGCAAATATACCCAATTCCCTGTGGTTTCCAAACCAGAAGCTATTAAATTTGAGGCAGTTGTTCTATTACACTTATTTTATGCAACAGGTATTTGTTTACGGGTCTCTTCTTTTCACCGAAATAGTGCAGGCACTCACGGGTACAAACTTCACAACAAAGGAAGGCGTTTTACACGGGTTTAAGCGTTGTACCATTCACGGAGCCGATTATCCGGCTCTTGTGCATTGCAAAGAAACAAGTGTAAAAGGAAAGGTTTTACAGAATGTGGATAGCCGTTCGTTGGAAATACTGAAATTTTACGAAGGAGATGAATACGAATGTATTCCGGCTTCTGTTCTGATTGAAAATAAAACGATGGATGCACTTGTTTTTGTGTGGAAAGGAAATGCTGACTTCCTGAATGGAGCCTGGGATGAGAAAGCTTTCGAAGAGGCTTCGCTGGAAAACTATTTAAATGAAATTGTGCCTGAAACACGACTGACATTTGATTCATGGCAGGCTAAAGCTTTCAATCAGCACTAATTCCGGCCAAACTGAAATAATTAATTTTGTACAACTGGTAAGCACGATTCAATATCTTTGGGGACAAGATGCTTTCTGATTTCCCTTTTAAATAAAGATATAACGATTATACAGAAATCAATCATGAATCTAACTCGATATAAAATGAAGAACCTAGTTTTATTTACTCTTTTTTATGCGTTCATTTTGGGATGTTCAAAACCCGGAAAAATTGAAGCTCCTGCCACTTATGCCGAAGCGGCAGATCCTTCAGCCGACACCTTGACTGACTGGAGTGTGGTTCCCCCGGGCTTGCATGCCTCCATTGGCTCGGTTGACTACCGTTACAACAAAAGCTTAATCCCTGATTTGGCAAACACAAACATTTGGAATGGTTTTGCCTGGCGTAACGAAAAAATTTCGGCACAACTTGTATTGTGGAACAACCAGCCCGCCGGAATCGTTGAATGCCGGTTTTCTGCTTTTAAATCAGAGGATGGAAAAACACTGCCGGCAGATATTGCCCGTGCACAGTTTGTACGCTATGTACTAACCGACGAGTTTGGCCCGGGATGTGGACACCGAAAACCCGAAGACTTTATTGCCCGGATCAGTCCGGATGTACTCGACACGCTTTCGGTATTTGAAATGGAGCCACAGTCAACCCGTCCCGTTTGGATCACGTTTGATGTACCCGCCAACGCAACTCCCGGAAGCTATACTTCAACCATGCAGTTAATGCTCAACGGCAAGAAACACAGCGACTTTACATTTACGGTTGAAGTATCCGACCGCATGCTTCCCGAAGCTTCGGACTGGAAATTTCACCTCGACCTGTGGCAAAACCCGTATGCGGTAGCCCGTGTACACAATGTGGAACTATGGTCGGCCGAGCATTGGAACCTGCTGCACCCACTCATGAAATTGCTTGCCGATGCCGGGCAAAAAGTAATTACAGCCACCCTGAATAACCGCCCTTGGGGAGGGCAAACCGAAGATGCGTTTGGCTCTATGATCGCCTGGAACAAACATGCCGATGGAAGCTGGACTTACGATTATACCATTTTTGACCAATGGGTGCAGTTTATGATGGATCTGGGGATTAAAAACCAAATCAACTGCTACTCCATGGTTCCCTGGGGCAACGAACTGTATTACCACGATGTTGCTTCTGACGAAGAAGTAAAAATTGTTGCAAAAGCAGGTACAAAAGAGTTTGAAGAACTGTGGACTCCTTTCCTGATAGATTTTGTGAAACACGTAGAGCAAAAAGGCTGGAAAGACATTACGCGTATTGCCATGGACGAACGCTCGCCCGAAGAAATGAAAGCCACCATGCATCTGCTGGCCGAAGTCGTGCCGGACATGGGAGTGGCTTTTGCAGACAATCACCATAATTACAAGATATTTCCAGATCAGCTCACTGACCTGAGTGTTGCTTTTGGAGCAGAAATTGAACCGGAAATTCTCCAGTACCGGAAAGACCATCGTTACATTTCAACCTGGTATGTGTGCTGCGCAGACGGATTCCCCAATGTGTTTACTTTTTCGGAACCGGCCGAGGCCGTTTTTGTTGGATGGTACACGATGGCAACCGGCTTCGATGGCTTTTTACGTTGGGCTTACAACAGCTGGGTAAAAGATCCGTTGACCGACTCGCGCTTTCGCACCTGGCCAGCCGGAGATACTTACATTGTGTATCCTGATGCGCGGAGTTCCATCCGTTTCGAACGTTTGCGCGAGGGCATCCAGGACGCAGAGAAGATCCGTTTGTTGCGTGAAGAATTTCAAAACAATTCGTCGGCTGAAGCACAAGAAAAACTTGCACAACTTACCGAGCTCGTTGCCCGGTTTAATTTCACTCAAAAACCAGCTGATTTTAACGACTTAATGAGAGAAGGTAAACAAACCTTGGAAAATCTTTCCAAATAACATCCTAAAAAACAAAGCGTCAAAGGCAACGATTCCTGAAGCCTTTGACGCTCTTTATCCTTTTTAGCTCACCTCTCAGATAAAGTAAGACCGCATTATCTTCGCAGTATAAGTAGTCTTCGTTTGTAATCGATAACAGCCCGGTATTTCATTAAAAAATCGCCGCCAAGTAAGCCGCATATTTGTAGGTCGGCGGCATTTTCATACAACTCGTTTATGTGATTTAAGTCGAGCAAAGCAGCACTCATTCCCGTAACTTCCAGCTTCCCAAAGCGGATTTTTTTTAAGGTACACAAACGGCTCTTCAATGGCTCGGCACCAATACCGGCGGAGTGTAGGTCTTCGGTACGTTCTTCAACTTCTGCAATGTGTTCTTCCAAATTCTGGTCAAAAACCGATTTAGATGCTCCTGTATCAATCACCCACATCCCGCTGGTTTTATCAGAAAATGTACTGCTGACCAACAAATGGTAATTGCCATTCTCCAGTTCAATAATTTGGATCGGAATTTTTGTTCGCATAAGGACAAATATAGTCGAACACAATAAAAAACGGCTGACCCGAATGGATCAACCGCATTTTTATTCTCATTTTTCTATCTGCTACAATAAAGCGTTTACTTTTGAAACACCTTCGGCGCTGGCCAGTAATTTTTCTTTTTCAGCATCAGAAAGTTCAATTTCAAGAACTTTTTCGATACCGTTTTTACCAATCACACAAGGTGCACCAATCGAAATATCGCTTAATCCATATTCGCCTTCAAGCAAAGCAGAACACGGGAATACCTTGTTTGAATCGAGTGCAATTGCTTTCACCAATTCAGACACTGCTGCTCCGGGAGCATACCAGGCGCTGGTTCCCAGTAATTTTGTAAGGGTTGCACCGCCCACTTTGGTAGCTTCTACCACCTCTGCCATTTTTTCTTCTGAAAGGAACTCAGAAACCGGAATACTGTTTACAACTGCTTTTCCGATCAGCGGAACCATACCGGTATCGCTGTGCCCACCGATTACCATGGCGCTTACATCCGATTGCGGACAACCAATTGCCTCTGCCAGCCTGAATTTAAAACGGGCACTGTCTAAGGCGCCACCCATACCAATGATACGATTTTTAGGAAGGCCGGTAGCTTTGTGTGCCAAGTAAGCCATTGTATCCATCGGGTTACTAACAACAATAATAATTACGTTTGGCGATTCAGCAATCAGTTTTGTTGCCACGTCTTTTACAATTCCTGCGTTGATACCGATCAACTCTTCACGGGTCATTCCCGGTTTACGCGGGATACCGCTTGTAATTACAGCAACATCGCTGCCAGCAGTTTTTGAGTAATCGTTAGTTGTTCCAACAATTGTTGAGTCAAAACCGTTTAGCGACGCAGTCTGCATCAGATCCATAGCTTTTCCTTCAGCAAAACCCTCTTTGATGTCAATCAATACAATTTCTGATGCAAAATTTTTGATCGCGATATATTCGGCACAACTTGCTCCAACTGCACCTGCTCCAACTACTGTTACTTTCATTTTAATTGAGTTTTATTGTTACAAAATTTATAAACATAAACGATTCATAGTCAAATTGTTTAAGGTTCGCAAAGATAATCTATTTTCGCATAACCTGAAATATTTAAAAGCTCCAAAATCCGGTTTAACAATAAGGTAAGAAATTCGTTAAGCGCTGTTAAATCGCCCGCTCTCCTGCTCTGTTGTGTTTTTATGAATACCTGAAAACAAAATACTTTCCAGGGGCAACAAACGCCAGGCTCCGTTTAGTTCAACGTGAAAATAAATGTAGTTAAAGAAAGGCCCGGTGCGGTGTAATCAATGTTGCAGCCTTTAACGGACTGAAACAAAATCTTATCACAATTCTCGGTTGTGCTGGTCCTGTAAACCTCCATCTTGTTTACTTCGGTGATAAGCTTTCCGGTGTCTATCAAAAAAAGGTTTTCTCTGTCTCCCGGATTATTCAATGCCACCACAACTTTATTTTTATCCGGGCTAATGGCCACCAGCGATGATTCACAATCTGTACTCAACAAAGTGTAACCCTGTTTAATAAATTTTGTGATTTGCATTCGTACGTACAGATTTTTTACCAGATCGTATTGTTGTGTCTTAAAATCGCAACGCATTAAACACCAGGTATCGTTGTGCTCTTCCATTAGCTGCCAGTCGAGCCAGGCCTGTGGTTGCATAATGTTTAAATCATCAAACATTTTTCGGGCCAGTAAAAGGTTATTTTTAAAGCCCCCGGCTCTTTCTTTCCATCCGCCGGGGCCCGTTTCCGATTGCCAGAATTCTTTGCCGGTAGCTTTTACCAACTGTTGTGCTTCGCTTCGTTCGCGGTTACTGCCCGAATATGTGTGCGTATTCAACTGGCCAATTTTATCCAGAATATCCCCTGCTTCGGAATAAGCCTTTAAAACCCTTATAAAAGAAGCGATGTTGGTTTCATCAGATGCCGAAATTACCGTTTTCAATCCTGACGCCTGTAGTTTTGGGTAAAGCTTGCGAATAATCTTCATCTGGGTCTCGGGGTTGAAATGGCACCCTTCCTGACTCCCCTGGTTGTACCAATAATGTGATGTTGATTCATTAAAAGGCTCCAGCGTTTTAAATTCGATACCATATACTTCTTTATAGTGTTTGCAAACATCAACCAGATAATCGCAAAAAGCCGCATAATATTCCGGTTTCAGGTTGTCCTTACCGGCATCGTCGTTCCCCGCCGAACAACCACTGTAAGTCATCCAGTAAGGTGGAGAATTGCTAAAAGCTTCAAATACGGCATCGGGCCTTTTCTCGCGGATCTTCAGCATAATTGTTCGCTGCGCTTTGTCGGCATTCCAGTTGCAAGGCGATTCTTTTGTTGCCCTGAACCCCTCCATCTCTGCGCGTTTCCCCTTTCCTTTTACCATGTGCCCGCCGGCATGCGAAGGATCATCCCCTCCACCAATATTATACCGGAATATGTTCATATTCAGATGATCGGGCGAAGTAATGATTTCAACAATACTATCAATTTTTGCCTCATCCCAGTTTCCCACCTGGCCGGCCCACCAACACAACGAACTTCCCCAGCCCGCGATGGATTGCATGGTTTTAGCCGGATCGATTATTACAGTGTTGCCCGTTAATGGATTTTCTGCACCTGATTGAGGTATTGCCTGCACAGGTAACAAAAGCATAGCCAGGAAAAGTATGGTTATTGTTCGCATATCGTTTTTGTTCGTCAACTTAATAAAACACAGTAATCGGTTCTCCAGCCTTATTCTTTTTCTGTATGAAACAGGACAGCGGGAGAAAGTGATTGTTTTTCAAATCCGGGCCCACTCCAGCTTAAATCCAATAAAGGATCTGTTCCACTTGCCTGCAAACAGGTAATTTTAAAAGGATGATATCCTGATTTGAGCATTATTTTTCCACTTTTTGAAACTCCCGGCTGATAGCCAAAATCTTCATCGATTACTGCGCAGTTGTGTATTCGAAAAAATGCTTTCACACCACACACCATAGAAAAAGTATATTCTCCGTCCACCGGAATAGTAAAATACCCTTCAAAACAAATGGCGCCATCGCTGTTTTTATCTATCGAATTAAGATCAATTACCCCGGAATTTCCCACTTCTTTTGGCCTTAGTTCCGAAACATCGGGCACCCAGGGGAAGTTACCCGGAAAATAACTCCATTCAACTCCCGAAACAAGCCGGTCGGGCTGTACCGACGGGATCAGTTCCTCATCATAAGGGCGGCGTGCTTCTGAATCGGGGCGGCGCGACTGGAGTACTTTTGCCTTCATTTCATTTTGAATCAGATCCATTCCGGGTTCTTCATTCAGGATGTGCCGCTGCCCCGGATCATTTTTTACATTGTATATCTCAAAATCATCGTTCTGCGACTGGATATTATAACGCAATCCAACTAAATCGCCCAGCCGGGTCATTTGCATTTGTTTTCGTTTCCTTCCCTGGTGTTCGACCGAAAAATCACTGTATTCAGGAGTAGAGCCATTTTGAAAATATTCAATATAAATCAAACTTTCTT
>JBKEDN010000055.1:0-16764 GCA_047975435.1 Draconibacterium sp.
AACTGTTTGTCCCTGTTGCTTTGTATCTTGTCCTCATTGTATAAGAATATGCTCCTAAGATACTATTTACTATTATAATAGGCTGATTGGTAGATTTTTAATTTTTAGAGGTTTCCATTAGATGTTAACCGGGATAGTCCGCTTAAAGGATTCTTCCAGCGAAATAAAGGTCTCTGTACTGGCAACACCCACAATTTTCTGAATTTGTCCGCTAAGGATTGCCTTCAGGTGCTCATTGTCTTTTGCATAAACCTTAATAAAAATGGCGTATGCACCGGTGGTATAATGACACTCCACAATTTCAGGAATCTGTTCCAGTTTATTTACAACTTCAGAAAACAAACCTCCTTTTTCGAGAAATATGCCAATGTAGGTACAGGTTTTAAAATCAACTTTTTTGGGATTGATATGATAACCGGAACCAACAATTACACCAAGGTCAACCATCCGGTTTACCCTTTGATGCACTGCAGCCCTGGAAATTCCCACTTCTTTTGCTACGTCTTTAAATGGAATTCTTGCATTTTTTGTAATAATATCAAGAATTTTCAAATCCCAGTCGTCCAAATTATTTCGTAAGGTCATATCTTAACAATTTTCCAGCAAAAATATCAAATAAATAACATTCTTTCAATGTCATTTGTCACTACGATCATAAAAGTAACAAAATGAAAACAAATGAATCAATTCGAGCCAAATCCCGACAAATATTATCATTTTATTAATATTAATTAGGTATTTGCTTTCATTTTTCTATTTTTTACTACATAATTTGATTAAATTAATATATTTAGCTCAAATTTTTATCAAAACAGACAGATATTCTAAGCTTAATTACAAACAAAGCAGTCTTTGATTTTGAATTTATTGAACATTAGCAATGTGCATTCGGAGTCAACAACTGTAAAACTTTTTTACGATGAAAAATAAAACAAACTGGTGGTTCATACTTGGACTACTCATTATTACCGCACTTATTGGAGTACTGATGCCCGCCGGGCTTGGTGAACAAGATTATTCAAACCTTAACGCCGGCGACACAGCCTGGATGTTAACTGCAACAGGCCTGGTACTACTAATGACACCCGGACTTGCATTTTTTTACGGAGGAATGATCAATTCACGGAATATTATCTCAACAATGCTTCAAAGTTACATTGCAATGGGTATTGTAAGTGTTCTTTGGGTTGTGGTTGGCTTTAGCATCGCTTTTGGTGAAAGTATTGGTCCCAAAGGATTTGGACTGTTTGGAAATCCGGCTACATATTTTATGTTTCATGGTGTTGGCGGGGGCACAAATCCAGATTTAGCACCTACTTTTCCCTTTGCGGTATTTGCCATGTTTCAATTAAAATTTGCCATAATAACCCCTGCACTTATCACCGGTTCGTTTGCGGGCCGTGTACGCTTCAGGGCCTACATGCTATTTATGTGCTTGTTTATTATTTTCATTTATGCACCTTTGGCCCATTGGACCTGGCATCCGAACGGATTTCTTCGCAACTGGGGCGTTCTTGATTTTGCCGGCGGGACGGTTGTTCACATGTCGGCAGGATTTGCAGCACTCGCCGGAGCCATATTTTTAGGCAGAAGAAAAGACGCCAATAAAGAAATAAAACCTGCCAATATTCCCTACATTCTGCTCGGCGCCGGAATGCTATGGTTCGGATGGTTTGGCTTCAATGCCGGATCAGCGTTAGCCGCCAATTCAGTGGCAGCATCAGCGCTTGTAAATACCAATACCGCATCGGCTGCAGCTATGCTTACATGGATATTTTACGATGCAGCCCAGGGCAAAAAACCATCGGCTGTTGGCGCTGCCATTGGATTGGTGGTTGGTTTGGTAGCCATTACCCCCGCAGCCGGGTTTGTAAATGTTGGAGCCAGTATTTTTATCGGGGTAATTGCAGCTATCATTAGTAATTATGCAATAACACTTCGTACTAAGTCAAAACTCGACGATACCCTCGATGTTTTTCCGGCACACGGAATGGGTGGAATTACAGGAATGATATTAACCGCTGTTTTTGCCAACGAAGTTGGATTAATCCACGGAGAAGTAACTACTTTCCTCTACCACCTACTGGCTTTACTTATTGTAGGCATCTTCACTTTTGGCGGATCCTTGCTTTTATATAAAATAACCGATTTAATCGTACCACTTCGCGTTTCTCCTCATGGCGAAAAGATTGGACTTGATATCGCACAACACGACGAATCGTACAATTTTGTTTATTCAGATGATCAACATTAGAAGCAATAAAAAAGGCCGTTAAAACGGCCTTTTCTCTATTTTATCGGAACTTGTCGTTTAAAATCCATTTCAAGCGAAATAAAAGTTTCGGTTCGTGCAATCCCTTCAATATTCTGAAGTTCATCATCAATCAGACGTTTTAAATGCTTATTTGTTTTGGTTTGAATCTTAACAAAAATAGCATAGGCACCTGTGGTGTAATGACACTCCACTACTTCCGGAATTTCACGAAGAGCCTGAACAACCTGAATGTGAAACTTTGCTTTTTCAAGGTATATTCCCATATAAGCACAGGTGTTGTAACCCAGTTTCTGAGGGCTTACAATAAACTCACTGCCATGAACTACACCAATATTCAACAGGCGCTGAACCCGTTGATGAATAGCTGCTCCGGACACACCGCATTCGCGGGCTACTTCAAGAAATGGAATTCGGGCGTTCTTTGTTATGAGTTTTAATATTTTTTCATCCAGCTCATCAATTTCTGCCGGTTTCTCTTCTAGATAATCATTCGACTTCATGTCTTTAAAATTCACAAATGGTTATAAATCATTGCGCAAATGTACTTAATTATTACAATTAATAAGAAACACTGCTTTTAAACATACAGTTTTCCGACAATCTGTAAGCTACTGTATAATAGCCAAATAAATGCTTTGTTTTTGATTTTAGTAATTTCTGTCCGCTATTTTCAAAATATCAGCACCCGACATTTCCTGAAAAATACGCAACTCAAATTCGGGAACAACAGCAAAAACATGATCAAAAATATCTGCCTGCACTGCCTCGTATTTAGCCCATTCCTGTACGTTTGAGAAAACATATATTTCGATGGGCAATCCTTTCCCGCTCGGCTGCAGTTGTCGAACAAGAAAAGTCATGTCCTGATGTATATTAGGATGCTGGTGAAGATATACTTCCAGGTATTTTCTGAAAATCCCAACATTGGTTTGATGGCGGCCACTAATATAATCTTCGTCTTTTAAATTTATGTTTGCATTGTAATCGCGCAACTCTTTCTCCTTTTCGAGCACATAATCTCTTATTAAATCAAATTTCTCGAATCTGCTCAGCATTGCTTCATCGCAAAATTTAATCGAATTTACATCAATCAGCACCGATCGTTTTATACGCCGGCCACCTGATTCTTCCATCCCTTTCCAATTGTTAAACGATTCAGACACCAGGTTGTATGTTGGAATGGTTGCAATGGTTTTATCCCAGTTCTGAACCTTAACGGTATTAAGTGTAATATCAACTACAGTACCGTCAGCATTATGATTCGGCACAGTTACCCAGTCGCCAAGTTTTACCATATTATTTGCTGAAAGCTGAATGGAAGCCACAAACCCAAGAATGGTATCTTTGAAAATCAACATTAGCACTGCGGCCATGGTCCCCAGGCCAATCACCAAATCCCAAGGGTCTTTATTAAAAAGATAGGCAATCATCAGAATAGCTGCCATCCCGTATATAAATATTTTTACGAGCTGAATATATCCCTTAATGGGACGCGTGGCGGCATACTGTGTTGTGTTGTAAATATCGAGTATCGAGTTCAGCAAGGCATTAATAAGATATACCCCAATCCCTACCAGGTAAATTTTCGACAGGTTGATCAACACTTCATCAAGATAAGCATAGTAATCTCTGGCAAGATGTTCGGCTTCGGATGCCAGCGCAGGATTTTTTAAAATAGCAGTTTCAGGGGCTGCATAATTGGCTGAGTAGAAAAAGATTAATGCCGGAACTAAATTTGCGATAGCCCGGAACACCTTGTTTTCCACCAATATATCGTCCCATTTTGTTTCTGTCCTTTCGGCAATCCGGTGCATCGCATATACCATAAATTTCCGGGAGATAAAATAAGCGATATAGGCAATCAGCGATATAAGGAGAAAAGTAGCCAAAGCTGCCAAAGGTTTGGCAAAGCTTTCCAGGCCGTTAATCATTCTGAATTCATCAAGTAAAAAACGATAAAAATATTGCATGACGTTTGGATTTCTATTAATACTTTAGCTCACAAAAGTAAAAAATGCTCTATTATGAAACGGATAATTATCTGCCTTTTTCTTATTACACCCTTTTTGCTAAATGCACAGGTTCAGTTCAACGATTATTTTACGGATCATTCGTTGCGTTTCGATTTTCTACTGGGGGGCAATGCCAATGATGTAACGGTTTACCCCGAAGGAATGAAACAGGAACCTTTTTGGGCCGGCAATAAAAACCACCTGGTTGATACATTCAACTATGGAACCTATCGCTACCGGGTTTTCGAGCAGGCAAGTGACAAGCTTATTTTTTCGAAGGGTTTCAGCACTTTATTCCAGGAATGGCAAACCACTGCTGAAGCAAAAAAAACGCACAAAACATTTTACCAGGCAGCTATTTTTCCTTTTCCCAAAAATAAGGTTCGGCTCGAAATTGATGCCCGCCAATGGGACGGCAGTTTTAAAAACCTGTTAAGCACTGAAATTGATCCAAAAGATTATTTCATAAGAAAAGAACAAGGTGAAGATTTAGGAGTAAATACCGTATTAAAAAATGGCGATCCGGGGAAGAAAGTTGACATTGTTATTTTGGCTGAAGGATATACCCAAAATGAAAAAGAAAAATTCTTTGAAGATGCCAAACGTGTAAGCGATATGCTTTTTGAAGACGAACCGTTCCTTTCTGAGAAAAATAACTTTAACATTAATGCGGTGTTTACGCCTTCGCAGGAATCGGGTACCGATGTGCCGGGCGAGAATATTTATAAAAATACACGTTTCAACGCTACATTTTATACTTTCGATATATCCCGCTACCTTACAACCAGCGACATGAAATCAATTTATGATGCCGCATCGGTGGTACCTTACGATCATTTATATGTACTGGTTAATACAACACGTTATGGCGGCGGTGGCTTTTATAATTTCCTTACCCTTTGCACGGCTGACAACGACCGTACTAAACAGGTTTTTATTCATGAATTCGGGCATGGTTTTGCCGGACTGGGGGATGAATATTACAGTTCGTCGGTTGCCTATGAAGATTTTTACAACCTTAAGATCGAACCTTGGGAACCCAATCTGACAACCCTCGTTGATTTTGATCAAAAATGGAAATCGATGGTTGAGAAACCGACCCCGGTTCCAACTCCGAGAGAAGCAAAATACTCAAAAACGGTTGGTGTTTACGAGGGGGGCGGCTATCTCAGCAAAGGCATTTACAGCCCTTACATCGACTGCCGAATGAAAAGCAACGAAGCAAAAGATTTTTGTCCGGTTTGCCAGGAAGCCATCCGGAAAGTTATACGGGCCCACGTTGAATAAACAAAAGTAATTTTGACATAAGCACTATTCCCAACAGAATTTACTGTTCATATTGTTTGAGAATTCCGGTCATAATCAGGTATTGGGCTGCAATATAAGTTGACATGATCAACATGCGGTCAAACGGAACGGCCAACAAAAACCGGTTCACCGCAATCAGTGTGTCAGATAAAATAAATAAAAGAGAACCCGTAAAAACCAGGGAAAAACTTATTGGATGTCCGTTTCCGTATCGATTCAGCGCCATGGTGCCCATAATTAGAATGGCTACCAAATAAACCAATACTGCCACTTTGAGTATGGCATCTAAATGCGGAAAAAGTACCATGTAACCAATCAAACCGTAAGCAATGTAAAGGATCATCCAGATGGGCTGCTTTTTTAGAAACGACTTTTTTCCTGAAATCTCGATTGTTCGCAAAAACAGGAATGCATAAAAAACCTGTGCTGCCAGAAAGCCGGCAATTCCAAGAATAAAAAACAGGTTATTACGCGAAGTAAACATCAACAAAATATCGCCTGTCCACGAAGCAAAAAAGGCAAAGCTCGCCAACTGTGTCACCATTTTATCCATTCCTTTCGCCTGCAAAAAGAAATATCCCGCCATCCAGATCATGATGAGCGGTTTAAAAATCAATTCACTATGTGCAAAAGGAATAAAATTGCCGGCAAGATTGCCAACAACAATAATTGCAAAAAGGAAATGAAGCAAAAACTTTTTCATTGAAGCATTTATTCAGTGCTAAATTTAAAGTTTTCAACTTAAAAAGAAAATAAAAGGGAATTTATCAGCTAAATAAAAGAGCCTAATAAACAGCTTCTTCCATCAGGTATTGTCTCACATAACGCTCTACACCGTCTTCGAGCTCAACAAATGGTTTGCTGTAGCCAATGTCGCGTAATTTTTGGATTTCAGCCTCGGTAAAATACTGATATCTGCCCCGTAAATCAACCGGAGTGTCTATAAACGAGATATCTGGATTCACGGTCATGCTGTTAAAAACCGAAGTGGTAAGATCGTAAAACGAACGCGCTTTACCGGTTCCAACATTGTAAATTCCGGAGTTATCCTGGTTCTCCATAAAAAACATCATCACGTCAGCAATATCTTCCACATAAATAAAGTCGCGACTTTGTTCACCATCTTTGTAAGCTTTATGGTGCGAACGAAAAAGTTGCATCCGCCCGGTTTCCCGAATCGTTTTATAAGCATGCAAGACCACCGAAGCCATTCGGCCTTTATGGTATTCGTTGGGACCATAAACATTAAAGAACTTCATGCCTGCCCAAAATGGCGGTGTCCGGAATTGTTTCAGCGCCCAAACATCGAAATCATGCTTCGACCAACCGTATAAATTTAACGGACGTAAATCTCTGATTTTTTTGTGTGCATCAGAAAAACCTTCTTCCCCGTTTCCATAAGTAGCAGCAGAAGATGCATACAAAAGCGGCACCTGAATTTCGGAACAGATATTCCAAAGCCTTTGCGAGTAAATCAGGTTAAGTTGCTGATACAGTTCAGGTTCCCGACCAACAGTATCAGTTCGTGCCCCTAAATGAAAAATAAAATCAACTTCTTTTGCATGCTTTATCAGCCACTTAAAAAAGTCGTCACGATCTACAAATTTCCTGTATTTCTTTTTTAAAAGATTAAGGTCTTTCCAGGGGTCATCAAACTTATCAACTAAAATTAAGTCTGTATATCCGGCCTGGTTTAGTTTCCCGACCAAATAACTGCCTATAAATCCGGCTGCGCCTGTAACAACTATCATCTATTTACGCGGTTAAGTTTTGTACAGCAAAAAAACGCTCTGCTCTGAAAAAATTGGCTTTATGATAAAAACTTCCGCTTGTGTTTTTTATTGTACGTCCGGCAAAATAAATTTAACTTTTTGTATTCAACAAAAATAAAACCCGGAATCTTCAAAAATTATTGAATTTTAAAAGCATATTCACATTCTGCTAATCATCAAATTTTCAACGAAAACAGAAAAGGGAAGTTAAAAAGGCAATAAAAAGAGAAAAGAATTAGTTGACCGGAATTGAAATTTTTTGAAATACCTGTAGAACAGAATTTTTAAGATTCTCTAATGCAAGCGGTATATTCCATTGTGCAGAATAGCCAGGCTCAACATAGTTGGAGACTGATCGTATCTGGAAACAATCGACCCCCATCCAGCGACAAACATAAAAAACAGCAGCACCTTCGGCCGATTCAACATGTGCCGAAAATTTTGTCTTTATTTCCGAAATGCTGTTTTCTCTGCCCGGGGTCCTGTTCAGGGTAATCCCCCGAACTTTCACTAAGTCAATCCAACTGCCCGGAGCAGCGGCTTTTAATGATCCGCTTTCAAACGGAAATTCATTTATTCCAATAAATCCCGAATCGAAAAGCGTAAGAAACTCATGCTTCTTCTCAATTCCAAGATCGGCAAATTCATCTGAAACCACATTCACCGTATCGCCAATTTTAAGCTCATTGGTTAGGCTTCTGGCAAGCCCGATGTTTATTACCTTATTATAACTGTTTTCTTTTAACACATTGGTTAAATGAAAAGCGGTAAACGTTGTACCAATGCCGGTTATCAGAATATCAACTTCAATATCGTTCCACCTGTACTGCTTAAAAAGGTGGCTTTGCTCGTCAACTTTATCAAGTTCTTCAACAAGGAGTTTTACTTCCATCCAGGCGCTCGCAACCAGTAAAATCTTCATAATTTCTCGAATGTCAGTTTTCGTAAAAGGAAAAGCGTTTATGCATTCATACTGTTTTTCTGAAAAAAAGTTAATCTTTGTAACAACTTTAACATGAAAAACCATGTGCTCACCAACATCTTACAGCTCGAACGGATACGAACGGATTGATAACTTTAACGATGAAGCCACCGGGCAACTTTCCGGTCATTACGAAAAAATCCTGAAAATTATTGGCGAAGACCCTTCGCGCGAAGGTTTGAACAAAACACCCGAACGGGTAGCCAAAGCCATGCAGTTTCTTTTGCAGGGATACAAAACCGATCCGGTTGAAATCTTACAGTCAGCAATGTTTAAAGAAGATTACCGGCAAATGGTAATTGTTAAGGACATTGAAATTTATTCGATGTGCGAACATCATCTTCTCCCGTTTTTTGGGAAAGCACATGTTGCCTATATTCCAAACGGGACCATAACCGGATTAAGTAAAATAGCACGCGTTGTAGATGTTTTTGCCCGCCGCCTGCAAGTGCAGGAACGACTTACGTTGCAAATAAAAGAGTGTATTCAGGAAACACTAAAACCTCTGGGAGTAGCTGTTGTTATTGAGGCACAGCACTTGTGCATGCAAATGCGAGGAATTCAAAAACAGCATTCCATTACTACCACTTCTGATTTTACAGGAGCATTTGAGAAAGTAGCAACCCGCGAGGAGTTTATCAAACTAATCAGCTCAAAGCTAAGCTAGTGTCGTGTCAACTTTAAATTGACGTATCGTCATTCCGAATTTATTTCGGAATCTGCATTTTGAGCAAAGATACTGAAATAAATTCAGCATGACGTCGTGATAAAACACGTTTGAAACGACACTAGTCAAATTCAATACAAACGGGAGAAGGCAGCTTGATTTCATTGCCCGAAAATTCGATCTTCCCGGTTTGACGGTTTATTTTAAATACTGAAATGTTACCGCTTTTCTGATTGGCTGCCAGTAACCAGTTTCCATCGGGAGAAATGCCAAAATTCCGGGGCCAGTTTCCTTCCACCGAAACAGTTTCCAACATCTTCAATGTCTGATCTTTTTCATTTACCTCAAATACAGCAATCGAGTTGTCTCCACGGTTTGATCCGTATAAAAATCTACCGTCATTTGAGATGTGAATATCGGCACAATAACTCTCGCCTTTAAAACCGGCCGGCAATGTCGAAATCACCTGTCCCGCTTCCCACTCTTCGTTCTTCTTCCGCAATACCGAAACCGTAGAGTTCAATTCGCTGATCACATAAATAACTTTTCCGTTAGGATGAAATTCAAAATGACGAGGCCCAGCTCCGGGTGCAAGTTTTACAAAAAGCTGTCCTTCTTGTTTGAGTTGTCCGTCCTTCAGATGGAAAATATTAAGTTGATCGGTACCAAGATCGGCATTAAACACCTCATCCGAAAATGGTGAAAATTTTGAAGAATGTGCGTGCGGTCCTTCCTGGCGTGCTTTATTCGGCCCCGTCCCTTCATTTTGAACAACGGTGCTACTCTTGCCCAAACTGCCATCATTGTTTACAGGATACAAAGAAACCGAACCGCTGGTATAATTCGACACTACCACGTAACTTCCGTCAGAAGAAATGCCAACGTGGCATGGGTTATCGCCGTGCGAAGATTGCTTGTTCAGAAAATGAAGTTCGCCTTTTGCATCCACTTTATAAGCAGAAACACCTCCTACTTTCCCCCCCGGCATTGTGGCAATCTCAGAAACCGAGTACAAATATTTTTTATCGGGCGATAAAACCACAAACGAAGGATTATCCACTGCCTTAAAAGTACGCTCCAAAGTTATTTCTCCGGTGTTTGTATCAAAGCTGCAATAATAAATACCCTCTGCCCCTTCTTTGGTGTAGGTTCCTACGTAAAACTTTTGCAAATTATTATCTTTACTAAGCAATATACCCGGGATAATTAACCCGAGTAGTATCAAAATTATTTTGGTCATCGTATTTTAATTAACAAATTTGAAACTACTAAATTAAACGAAACGTTATGCAAAAACCTGTTATCGCTCAAAAAGCTCCTAAAAAACTAACACTGGAACCCGGAACCTATTATTGGTGTGCCTGCGGAAGAAGTCAAAACCAGCCTTTTTGTGATGGCTCTCATAAAGTAACCGAATTTAAACCACTTGCTTTTACCATCGACGAGAAAAAAGATGTTTGGCTGTGCCAATGCAAACACTCATCGAATAAGCCCTATTGCGACGGTACGCACAGAACCCTCTGAAGCATCAGGAAGTTCTCCTGAAATAATCTTTGCCTGCATTACAGATCGGGCATTTGTATTCTTCCGGAACATCTTCCCACGGAGTACCGGGAGGAATTCCAACAGTGGGGTCGCCCTCTTCCGGGTCGTATTGAAAACCACAGATAGTGCAGGTAAAAATACCATCACCCTCGTCGGGTTCTTCTGACGTTTCTTCCTGTTTTTCAATAGGTGCTACAGGCTCCGGCTCATCTCCCAGCTTATCGGTCTCAATATAGGTAGGGGCATTCTGAGGAGCCAGCATTTTGTACTTTTTATGATAATAATCATAAGTAAGTGGTTCCTCATTCGAAATAAGCTCCCCCTCTACCACTTCGGCAATAATCAGCATATGACTTCCCACATCAACAGCGTCCAGTACTTTACAATCGAACCAGGCAACCGCCGAATCAAGAACAATGGGAGCACCTGATTTGGCGGTAATCGTTTCTACCCCCTGAAATTTATCGATTTCAGCCCCCGACATAAAACCGAATTTTCCGATCAGAGAAGTTTCTACTTCCTTTTTCAAAACAGAAAGAGAGAAACGCTTGCTATCCAGTATTTTCTGAGTTGTATAATTATTTTTATGGCTGCTTATCGCAATCTTCGATGGATTGGAGGTAATCTGAAAAGCCGTATTCCCGATGTATCCCGCTTTTTCACCCTCATGTTCGGTTGCAATTATATACAAGCCGTACGACAACTTATGAAATGCTCTGTAATTCATTTATTATTTGATTTTTCAAAATTCAATTTATAGTCAATAAAAATAAGAATTGATTGCATACTTTAAAAAGAACAAGTCAATATTATCCTTATCATTTTTGAAAGCCAACCACCAGGCATTGAGAAAGCTGTCCGAACGTTCCCCCGAACGTTTTTTAAGAACTGGCCTGTCAAATTGGGAACTACAAACCAAATATTACAGAAATTTACAAGCACGATCCGAGCTTAAAAATAATACCCTGTTTTCAAAAGTAACTGAATAGAATTTGTGAAACCCACTCTTCAAAATACCGAAACAAGGGTAAAGAATTTAATTCTCCAACTCAATCAAAACACAACTACACGCTGAATATCTGACAATTAAAAATAGTATTCTCTGTTAACAAAGCCAGGATCCGTTAAGATACCGGTTTCTTTCAAACAGAAATTTACGGACATCTTTTTTAGAACAGAAAAAGATTTTTTATGTAAATCAAGTGTAAAAAAGGCAGATATAAAATCATACTTTCAGGATTCCCTCATCAAGAAATTTATTTTTAATATGGGAACAATTACAACATATTTTCCAAATATTGGACAAAACACTTGCTCCGAATATAACTTTTACATACTTTTGAAGTCTCTAAGTACAAAACTATGGCCAATCAAAAATCAAAAAGTCAATACAAGGTATTCATTGTAGAAGACAACGAACTCTATGCAAGGGTTCTAAAGAAACAGTTGACCGATGACAACCTGAATGTCAGGGTTTTTCATAACGGGACTGATTTTATTAACGCGCTGCATGAAGCGCCCGATGTTGTAACACTCGATTACACTTTGCCGGATATGACCGGCAAAGAGGTTCTGGCAAAAATACAAAAAGAACTTCCGGGCGCCAATGTGATTGTAATTTCTGCGCAAGAAAGCATTTCCACGGCTATTGAGCTGATGAAACTCGGTGCGTACGATTACATTATGAAAGCACCCGACACCCGGGAGCGGCTGAGTAACGTAATTAACAACATTTACAAGACCGACCAGCTTAAAAGCGAAAATCAAATCCTAAAAGACGCAGTTGCCGAAAAATACAATTTCAAAAACCTGATTAAAGGGAACAGCCGCGAAATTGATCATGTTTTTGAATTAATGAACAAGGCGACACAAACCAATATCTCGGTGTCGATTTCGGGCGAAACCGGGACCGGAAAAGAACTGGTAGCCAAGGGAATTCATTATAATTCAAAAAGAAATGCCAAGCCCTTTGTTGCGGTAAACGTTTCGGCAATCCCCGACGGATTGATTGAGAGTGAGCTTTTCGGACATGAAAGAGGTGCATTTACAGGTGCCGATTTTAAAAAAATAGGAAAGTTTGAACTGGCCAACGGCGGTACACTTTTCCTGGATGAAATCGCGGACCTGAACCTGAACCTGCAGGCAAAACTACTTCGGGTAATCCAGGAGCGCGAATTGGTACGCCTGGGAGGAAACGAAACCATTCCGCTGGATGTAAGAATTATTACCGCAACACACAAAAACCTGGCAACTCTTGCGGCCGAAGATAAATTCAGACAAGACCTGTATTACCGTTTGCTTGGACTCCCGATTGAGATTCCGCCGCTGCGGCAACGTGGCAACGACAAAATATTACTGGCTAAATTCTTTGTGGATGAGTTTTGCAGAGAAAATGAACTGGAGCCTAAAACAATCTCGGACGAAGCCAAACAAATGCTTCTCACTTACCATTACCCGGGCAACATCAGAGAGTTAAAAGCGATAATGGAGCTCGCCTGCGTTATGTGCAGCCGCGACGTTATTAAACCCAGTCATTTAAATATGAATGTGGACGAAAACGTTCAAAACCTGCTGGCAGCAGAAAAAACTCTGGAAGAGTACAATAACGATATTGTCAAATATTTCCTGAATAAATACAATCAGAATGTGCGATTGGTGGCATCGAAACTCGGAATTGGCAAATCAACCATTTACCGGATGCTGCAAAAGAGCATGGATTAAGATATCCTGCTAAAAAAGAAAATCCCGGTAAACCAATGGCTTATCGGGATTTTTTATGTCATGAGATTTTTTGCTATCCTTCGTAACTGTTTACTCCGGTGGTTTCCATGCTGCGGTCAACTTTCTTCACCAGCCCCTGTAATACTTTTCCTGGCCCAACTTCGGTAAAAGAAGTGGCTCCGTCGGCAATCATATTCTGCACAATCTGTGTCCATTTTACCGGTGCAGTTAATTGTGCAATCAGGTTTTCCTTGATCACTGCCGGATCGGATACCGGTTTTGCATCCACATTCTGATAAACCGGACAAGTTGGCGTACTAAAGGTAGTAGCTTCGATAGCTGCTGCCAGTTCTTCGCGTGCCGGCTCCATAAACGGCGAGTGGAATGCACCACCAACAACCAGTTTCAAAGCACGTTTGGCACCTTTTTCGGTTAACAGCGCACAGGCTTTATCAATACCGGCTTCCGAACCCGAAATTACCAGCTGCCCGGGGCAGTTGTAATTGGCCGGCACCACTACATCGTCGATGGCTGCACAAACTTCTTCAACCACGGCATCTTCCAGGCCAACAATTGCAGCCATGGTCGATGGTTCTATTTCGCTGGCTTTTTGCATGGCCATTGCACGTTGTGCAACCAGCTTCAGGCCGTCTTCGAAAGTTAAGGTGCCGTTTGCCACCAGCGCCGAAAACTCGCCCAGCGAGTGACCGGCAACCATATCGGGGGCAAAATCATTCAGCGTTTTTGCCAGCAGTACCGAATGCAGAAAAATAGCAGGCTGCGTAACTTTTGTTTGCTTCAGGTCTTCTACTTCACCTTCAAACATAATTTTGGTGATGTCGAAACCAAGAATATCGTTTGCTTTTTCGAACAGGGCTTTCGCTTCTGCCGAATTCTCATAAAGATCTTTTCCCATTCCGGGGTATTGTGCTCCCTGCCCGGGAAATACAAATGCCTTCATAATTTTTGAGTTTTTGAAATTCGCTGCAAAATTAAACGAAATTGAGAAATGAGCCCTGAAATTAATTTCTTTCCGCCCGATTTAAACAGAATTAAGATTAAGGTTTCGAAAATTATGTTTTCCGGTTCGATTATTAGGAAACGAAGCAGTGTGCTTTTTGGGTGCTATGTATTTTTATTTCTGTCGATTATTGCATCAAGCCAATCGACAAGCTCATCCAGATAACTTTCAATGATACTCCAAACAATCTCATAGTCAATACCAAAATAATCATGAACAATTCGATTACGAAATCCGCTTATTCGGTTAGACATCAATTAAATCCGGGTTGATTGATTCCAGGTATTTTTCTTTGATTCCATTTTTTGAAACTAAATCGACTTTAAATCCAATAATTTTCTCCAGATCATCGGCCAAATCAATGAACCTAATTCCGATTTTATCAGAAAACTCCACAAGAATATCTAAATCACTGAAATCATTTTGTTCCATGCGCGAGTACGAACCAAAAATGGCCATTGATTTAATTGGATAATCATTAAACAAGCTTTTTTTATGATTACTCAATATGCTTCTTACTTCCTGCAATGTTTTCATATCTCCAAAAATACAAAATTTTCAATAGCAATACAGAACAATAAAACAACACAATCCGGAGTAGCCACCACTGCTGCGAACTGAAGAATGTAGCAAAAACTCACTAACCAATTGAATCCAGAGGATTCGAATGTATATAGAACACAACGCATTATGATGAAATACGACTCCGGCCAGAGTCGCAATGTTTCCAACGATACCTGTTTTCTATAAACATATAATCCCTCCGGAATTGGGTGACGGCAAAAACAATCTCCCCTTTTGCGAAAACCTGGATTTTTAGAAAGCAATACCGAATAATAAAACAACACAATCCGGAGTAGCGATTCCACTGCTGCGAACTGAAGAATGTAGCAAAAACTCGCTAACCAATTGAATCCAGAGGATTCGAATGTGTATAGAACAAAACCTACAATGATGAAATACGACTCCGGCCAGAGTCGCAATGTTTCCAACGATACCTGTTGTCTATAAACATATAATCCCTCCGGGATTGGGTGACGACAAAAACAATCTCCCCTTTTGCGAAAGTCTGGATTTTTAGAAAGCAATGTACCCAGACATCCAAAAACTCATAAACTATGTCACTGGCCCGAAGCCGGTTTCGTCAACATACGGTTCAGGCTTGGCCGTGCCGACCGCCCGAACGCTTAATTGTTACCGCCAGTTTTTTCATCAAATTGTTTCACTTAATCTAACATGCTTTTCGACTTTTGGTCTCCATTGTTCTTGATTGGACATTGTATCACAAATTTTTTCATGGTAATAAACCTGAAACCATGTTTTCTTATGAAACTCACAAACATTCTTATATGCTTTTTCAGAGTGTATCATTAATTTAAGAATAAACTCTTCTTTTGGCTCTCTATGATTGTTTATTACCTGGCTCAAACTCACGGGTGCAATATCAATATCTTTGGCAAAGGAACTTCTTTTCGGATATATAATGTCTATATATACTTTCAAGAATTCGGAGAAATAATTATGGTTGTCATACACTGGTTTTTTAATATATTCTTCCATTCGTAATTTCAGTTGCAAAAGCTTAGCCCGAATGATTTGGTCTTTTGATAAATTTTTCATTCTCATTAAGCGAGCTTCCATTAAAGCTGTGGCTTCAGATTCTCGTTCTTTATTTGATTGATATCTTGAATCTACACCATACTCAGCATCTTCAATCATATTTTTTCTATTTTCAGTCATTGTCATATATTTTAATTAAATCCAATATTTCGGGAACTTCTATACTCAAGGTTATACCTGTTATATTCATATTGTACGTGTCAATATAATGTTGGGCAATTTGACTTTTGGGTCTAAGTGAAACACAAGCTAACTCTCCAAATTCAAGGATTGCAATTTTGGCGGCATGAGTAATTAAATTTCCTGTTATCCTATCATATTTTTTCCCTGTCCCTTTATTTTCTTTGGAAACAGTAATAAGTCGAATATGTATCCTCCATTCATTAGGAATTCTCACTAATGAAACGAGTCCTAAAATATCACGTGAACCAAGTATCTGCAATTTATATACTTCCTTATTTCGCTCAATTTTCCAGTCGAAGAAATATCTTTCTTTTGTTATCGTTTTGAATTCATCTTTTTCGACAGATAGAATCTCCACTGAATATTCTTTCCCTGTTGACATTTCAATAATCTTCATGAAGCGAAGATATTTTAAGTTTACAAAATACGGAAACTTTTACTATAACAGATTACATCTATTGGAAAGATTTCAAAATTGTGGATAACAGTGGCGGTATGGTTAGTAAGGGATTTCAGGCTTTCTACCTATCAAGATACAGTAAAGGTAACCTCTAAAAATTAGTTTTATGAAGCATGTCTATTCTTCTGTTAATGAAGTTGCCATCCATTTTCAATCATCATTTTCCTTTTCGTTCAATTTTCAGCCATAATTTCATTG
>JBKEDN010000056.1:0-11165 GCA_047975435.1 Draconibacterium sp.
GGAAACCTGGCCTGAAAATCAAAAATCGTTAGGCTTTTAAATTGTTGCTCCATATTATTATTGTTAGATTCCCCCAATTTACTGATTTTTTAGTTATTGACAAAATGCCTAATTCAATACAATTAATAATAATGATGATGAAACCATTCGTTTTAGAACAAACCAACTGGAAACAAATCAAAAACACAAAATACGATGTGGCCGTACTTCCGTGGGGTGCTACCGAGCCTCATAATTATCATCTTCCTTATGGAACCGACTCGCTGGAAACAGAAAAAATAGCCGAAGACGCTGCCGCCAAAGCCTGGCAAAACGGAACCAAAGTGATGGTATTACCTGTAATTCCATTAGGGAGCCAGAATCCCGGACAAATTGATATGCCCTTCTGTCTGCACACACAGCCCTCAACACAATTGCTCATTTTAAAAGATATTGTAACAGCTCTTAACCGGCAAAACATAAAAAAGCTGGTGATTATGAATGGCCATGGGGGAAATGATTTCAAACCAATGGTCCGTGAACTCCAGCCGCAATTCCCCGAAATGTTTCTTTCGCTGGTAGAATGGTTCCGGATTCCGACCGACAAAGAATATTTTGAGGAGGGCGGCGACCACGCCAACGAAATGGAGACCAGTGTTATCCTTCATTATTTTCCGGAGTTGGTTTTACCGCTGGATGAAGCCGGCAACGGTAGTTCAAAAAGTCATAAATTAAAAGCCATTCGCGAAAAAATTGCCTGGGCTCCCCGTCAATGGGACAAAGTATCGGAAGATACCGGCATTGGAAACCCAAAAAAAGCCAGCGCAGAAAAAGGGAAAAATTTTGTGGAAGATGTAACAAACCAGATTGCTTCTTATCTTTCGGAACTGGCGCTGTGTGATATTAACGACCTTTACGAATAAGCAACCCACAGATTTTTAAATAAATTCTTTCTCAGAGTGTAATATTTACACTTTGACGAATACCTATGAATGAAACCTAAGCGGAACGGAACCTGTTTTCTTACGGCTACCAACCTTTTTGTGCGTAACTCGAATTCTTAAGGATCGATTAAAAAAGATAAATGTCACTATTGAAAGTGTAGGGAAAAATTATATTTGCAACTTCTTAAAAAAAATTGAAAGGAATAAGAATGATTAGAAAAATTAAATTATTACTGCTACTTACCGTGTTTGCGCTTGGTACAGCAGTGGCCGACGAAGGGATGTGGCTGCCATCGCTCATTAACAAGCTGAATATTAACACGATGCAGCAGATGGGATGTGAATTAAGTGCCGAAGATATATACAGCATAAACCATTCGAGCTTAAAGGATGCCATTGTTGCTCTTGACAGAGGTTCCTGTACTGCCGAAATTATTTCAAAAGATGGTTTGCTGCTTACCAACCACCACTGTGGCTTTGGTGAAATACAACAACACTCGAGCGTTGAACACGACTACCTAGAAGATGGTTTTTGGGCAATGAGCCGCGAGGAAGAACTACCCAATCCCGGTAAAACAGTAACTTTTCTGGTAAGCGTAGAAGATGTTACAACCAAAGTTCTTGAGAATGTCAACGATAACATGACTGAAGATGAAAGAAACAAAGCTGTTCGTGAAACACTTGACAAACTGGTAAAGGAAGCAAAAGCTGATACACATTACGAAGTGTATGCACGCGACTTCTTTAATTCAAACCAGTTTTTTCTTTTTATCACCGAAACATTCAGAGACGTACGTTTGGTAGGTGCTCCACCACAGGCACTTGGAAAATTTGGCGGCGACACCGATAACTGGATGTGGCCCCGTCATACCAACGACTTTTCGATGTTCCGTATCTACTGCGGCCCGGATGGAAAACCAGCCGATTATTCGAAAGACAATGTTCCTTATCAGCCAAAACACTTTTTGCCCATTTCGTTAAAAGGCGTAAAAGAAGGCGATTTTGCCATGGTTTTTGGTTATCCGGGACGGACCAGCCGCTACAAAACTTCTTACGGTATCGATTATACAATGAAGGTGACCAACACCGCACGTATTGTGGTTCGTGAGAAGAAACTTGAAATAATTGCCGATTATATGGCATCAAGCCAGAAAGCAAAAATCCAGTATGCTTCAAAACATGCCGGCAGCGCCAATTACTACAAAAATGCAATTGGCCAAAACGAAGCGCTAACCAAATTGCATGTGATCGATCAGAAAAAAGCCCTGGAAGATGAGTTTACAACATGGCTGAACGCAAACCCGGCGAGAAAAGCAAAATACAGTGAGGCACTCGGCCTGATAAAAGACTATTATTCGGATGTTGAAAACGACAAAGCCCGCGAGTTTATGACGGAAGCCTTACTGAGAGGCCCCGAGATTTTTAATTTTACCTACCGGGTAAAACCCCTCGAAGAAATGCTGAAAGATCCGGAAAAGAACAAAGACAGGATTACGCGTTACTCCGAGTTCCTGAAAGCAATGGCAGACAATTATTTCAAAGATTACGATGCCGGAACCGACCGGAAACTGACAGCTGCCTTAATGAAAATTTATGCGCAGGAAACCGGAACAAATCTCCAACCGGCTTGTTACCAGACTATCAAGAAAAAATACAAAGGTGATTACGAGAAATTCGCTGCCCAGCTATTCAAAAAAACCATTTTCGACAGCCAGGAAGAATACCTGGCATTTTTAGATAACCCAAGCCTGAAAGTACTGGAAAAGGATATGGCATTTCAGACTGCCGATGAAATTTTCGACAAATATGGCGAAATAAGAGAAGCTATCGATGCCCGCGGCAACATTCTGGAACGTGGACAAAGATTATTTGTTGCCGGTTTGATGGAGATGCAGCCCGATAAGAAATTCTATCCGGATGCCAATTCAACCATGCGCCTTACTTATGGAAAGGTGTTGGATTACGACCCGCGCGATGGCGTAACCTACAAGTATTACACCACTACCGACGGATACCTGGAAAAAGAAATTCCCGGAGATTACGAGTTTAACGTACCGGCCCGCATGAAAGAGCTCCTGCTTGATAAAGATTACGGACAATATGCCGATGCCGACGGAAAACTGCACGCTTGTTTTATTACGAATAACGATATTACCGGCGGAAATTCGGGTAGCCCGGTTATCAATGGTAAAGGAGAGTTGATTGGCGTAGCATTCGATGGCAACTGGGAAGCCATGAGCGGAGATCTTGCCTTTGAGCAAAACCTGCAACGTTGTATCAATGTCGATATCCGCTTTGTACTGTGGATGATCGATGTGTATGCCGGCGCTGATCACCTTATCGACGAAATGGAGATCATAAAATAATATTCCAACAAGATAATGGAAAGTAAAACCTCGTCAGTTTTGGCGGGGTTTTATTGTTTCAGCTTTGAGATTTTTAGGTTGGAGGAAGAGACCTTTTCCAATAAATGTTGGAACTTCCAAATAATACTCCCTACTTTGTACTTATTACTATTTACTCACTACTCTGTACTCATAGAATATGGCCCGACCTAAAATAACGATTTATACTGATGGCGCAGCACGCGGAAACCCCGGGCCGGGAGGTTACGGCGTTGTTTTATTGTCGGGGGAACACCGCAAAGAACTTTCGGAAGGCTACCAGCTCACCACCAACAACCGGATGGAATTATTAGCTGTAATTGTGGCTTTGGAAACCCTGAAAATTCTGGGGAGCGAAGTAACTATTTATACCGATTCGAAATACGTGGCCGACGCCGTTGAAAAAGGATGGGTGTTCAACTGGGTAAAAAAGCGTTTTAAAGGGAAAAAGAACCCCGATCTCTGGATGCGTTTTCTGGAAATTTACAAAAAGCACCTCGTTAAATTTGTATGGGTGAAAGGGCACGCCAACAACCCGCTAAACGAACGGTGCGACGAACTGGCGGTGGAAGCATCGTTCAAACCCGGCCTTTTGGAGGATGTTGGATATAAACCGGAGTAAGTTATAGACCATACTATCGTGCAGCCTTTTTTTCATTCAGCAAATATACCATACCAAAAACAATTTGAATGGCAATACCAACGGTGCTTCTGAAAGTAAAATTCAATTAAATATTTATACTTTTGTACTATGTGTAAAGAAATTTTGTTTACTGGACTAAAAGTCTCCCGGCAAATGAGTAAAGCGCGGAATATTCTTAATACCCAGGTCATTCCGAGAGAAGAACTTTTTCAAATCAGAAAGAAAAAGGGAGAATTAAGCACAGAGTTGTTAAATGCGTTAAAAACCAATGCCTGATTTAATCCTAATTGCCGGATGCAATGGTGCAGGCAAATCAACATTTGCGTCATCTTTCCTGCCTGAAGGTGTGACTTCTTTCGATTATGACAAATTGTTTCTTGAAAATTATTATAGCCTTCCGGATAGTGAGTTGAGGGAGGAATTTGCAAAAAATAAAACAACAAAAGCTTTTAAACGGGCAATAGAAAAAGCAATTTCAAACAAAACCGATTTTTGCTACGAAACAAATTTTGATGCCCACCCGCTACATTGGCCCAAGCAATTTAAGGAAAAAGGCTATCAAGTCAGTTTAATTTTCTTTTGTCTCGATAATCAGGAAATTGCAAAACACAGGATACAGGTGCGTACTGAATTTAAAGGGCATTTTGTCAGTAATAAAACCATAGATTTGAAATGGAAAGCAGGATATAAAAATGTAAACCAAAATTTTAAGTTCTTCGATAACATCCTGTTTGTGGATAACTCGATACAAAATAGCGTTTATACAAACCTGCTTCAAATTGAAAAAGATGAAATTATCTTAATGAGCGACTCCATTCCAGATTATTTCCAAGATCGTCTGCCCAATATTTATGAATTAATCAGATAGTTCTTTGTTGCACTTCAAAAAATGAAAACCATAAAATACATAGAACGGGCAAGCGGGGAAACAAAAACAGAGAATGTCCCCGGCGAAGGAATGCTGAAATGGCTGTACGCTTCGGCAACCGGAAAGGCTGCGCTGCATTTACTGGTAAAACGCAAAATAGTTTCGGCGCTTGGCGGCTGGTACATGAATACCGGCCGGTCGGCCAAAAGGATACCTGATTTTGTTAAGGAGCACAACATTGATCTTAATGAATACGAAATTTCGACCGTTGAAGGCTATAAAACCTTTAACCAGTTTTTTTACCGCAAGTTAAAACCGGGAGCACGGCCAATCGGAGAAGACATTGTTTCCCCTGCTGACGGAAAAATTTTGGTTTTTCCTGCCCTGAACGATGTTTCTTCCTTCTTTGTAAAAGGATCGGAATTTACACTAAGCAGCTTTCTTCATAACGAAGAACTGGCAAAAAAATATGCCAATGGTTCGATGTGCATTGTACGGCTGGCCCCGCCCGATTATCACCGCTATCATTTCCCCGCACCGGGCGTTGCTTCCGAATCGGTAAAAATCAAGGGGCATTATTTCTCGGTTTCGCCGCTGGCTTTGCGTGGAAGCCTGGAGATTTTCTGCCAGAACAAACGCGAATATTCGATCCTGGCAACAGAAGGGTACGGCGATATTCTAATTATGGATGTGGGAGCTACCATGGTGGGCAGTATTATTCAAACGTACCAAAGTGGCAAGGTTGATAAGGGTGATGAGAAAGGCTACTTTGCATTTGGCGGTTCAACCCTGGTGTTGCTTTTCGAAAAAGGAAAAATCAGATTTAGCCCCGACCTGATAGAAAACACAGACCAAAAACTGGAGACCTCCATTAAAATGGGTGAGACCATTGCTTTCGCGATAAATCCCGGATCAGTTCAACATTGAGGGGTATATTGGTTAACCAACACTTTCAGTGTTGTTAAAAAACACCCGAAAAGGGTGAAACAAGAATAGCCGCGGGTAAACGATCCCGAGCGATCGGGAGAGTGCAACCCGTGGCATGGATAAGTACGGTGGAAAGGCGCAATCTGACCACAGTTCAAAGATTTAAAGTCCTTTGCGCCGCATAACTGTAATAAGTTGAAATATATTGTCCCAAAATATTTGTATATAAAGGGTCGTATCCTGAAGGCCTTCAACTTTGCCATAAAAAAGACAAAACAGAAAATTCAAAGCTTTTTAAACCCTGCCCGGAAACTGCAACGGTTCGAATAAAGCGGGCGCAGCCTCGACTTTTGTGTTTACTATTTGTGTCAGGACAAATCGTAAAATCCGCCTGATAAGGCAAATGAAACTATTGGACAAACAAAATTATTTCACAGGAAATTTTTCAAACACCCCTGTTTCTCCCCAACAATTGTCATATTTGGGAAATAAACATATCATGAACCATGAAAAACCTAAGCCTGCTTATTCTCGTCCTTTCATTTTTTGCCTGTAGCAAACCAAACGCTGTTCTCCTTCATAGCCCTGATGGGAAGCTAAAAGTGACCGTAACTGCCGGAGATAATTCTTCCGTTGTTTATTCGCTTGAATCGGAAGGAAACCCTTTAATTGCAGCTTCCAAACTTGGCTTTCAGCTTGAAGGCGGTTCTGCAATCGGGAAAAACATGGAAATTGTTTCCTTTTCTGAAATGCAGGTGAACCAAAGCTGGAAACCGGTTTACGGCGAACGGGCCGAAATCCCGGATGTGTACAATCAAACCACGATTCAACTAAAGGAAAAAACAGCGCTCAACCGTGAAATGGAGCTTACAGTCCGTGCTTATAACGAAGGAATTGCCTTTCAATATACTTTGCTTTCATCGGCAAACGCTTCGGAGCTGAGCATTCAAAAAGAACTGACCGAATTCTGTTTTCACGAGAATTACAATTGTTGGGTTTCGAACCGTGCCCAGTCGGAATACCGGAAAGTCCCGGTCAGTAAAATTACAAGTCCGGCAGAACGCCCGTTGGTGGTTGAAGCCGGTAAAAAATATGTTGCACTTGGCGAAGCGAAACTGATCGATTTTTCGCGTATGAAACTACAGGCCGGCGAGCAAGCCAACTCGCTCGTAGCCGTTTTGGACGATGAACCCGCGGTAAAACTGCCTTACACAACTCCCTGGCGGACGATCATGGTCGGGAATTCTCCGGGGGAATTGCTCGAAGACAATTATTTCCTGCAAAACCTGAACGACCCGTGTGCGATAAAAGATGTTTCGTGGATTAAACCCGGGAAAGTGATCCGCGAAGTAACGCTTACCACAAAAGGCGGAATGGCCTGTGTGGATTTTGCAGCTGAAAACGGCTTGCAGTATGTTGAATTTGATGCCGGCTGGTATGGCCCCGAAAATGACGACACTTCGGATGCAACAACCGTCACTGTTGATCCGAAACGCTCGCCCGGCCCGCTGGAGCTGCAAAAAGTAATCGATTATGCCAACAGCAAAAACATCGGGATTATTCTGTATGTAAACCGGCGGGCGCTTGAAAAACAACTGGACGAAATTCTGCCTTTGTACAAATCGTGGGGGGTGAAAGGCTTAAAATACGGTTTTGTGCAGGTGGGCTCGCAGGAATGGATCACGTGGTTGCACAATGCCGTAAAAAAAGCAGCCGACAACCAGTTGATGATCGACATTCACGATGAATACCGCCCAACCGGTTTTTCGCGCACTTACCCGAACCTGATGACACAGGAAGGCATCCGTGGCGACGAGGAAAGCCCCACAAACCAACATACGCTTACAAGCCTTTTTACGCGAATGCTTGCCGGCGCAGGCGACAATACCATTTGTTATTATGCGCCGCGGGTGACTGGCAACATGGGAGGGCAGGTTTCGCAGTTGGCAAAAGCCGTGATGATGTACAGCCCCTGGCAATTCCTGTTTTGGTACGACCGCCCGCCCAATTCGTCCGATGTAATTGGAGGCGTTCCCGGCTCCAACGGTTTTATTGTAAAAACCCCCGAACTCGAATTCTTCAAGAATATGCCCGCAGTTTGGGACGATACCAAAGTTCTGGAAGGTAAAATGGGCGAATATGCAACCCTGGTCCGGAAAACCGGCAACGACTGGTTTTTGGGCTCATTAACCGGCGAGAACCCGCACACGCTTCAGTTGAATTTGTCGTTTCTTGACCCCGGAAAAAAATACACGGCAGTTATTTATTCGTATGATCCGGATGAGGAAGTGCCCACAAAAGTACGGATTGATGAAAAAGAAGTGGGCCCGGGTTCAGAATTGAGCTTTGAGATTGCGGCTAATTCGGGTTTGGCGATCCAGTTTAAACAAATGTAAAGGCCTTCAGGTTTTCGAAAACCCTGAAGGCCTGAATTTCAAAAGGTATTCGTTCTCTATTCATAGAGATATATCCCTGCACGACAGTCATCGTATGGCTTAAAGCCATACGATGACTTTTTGCTATCCTTCCACTGGCCCTTCCTTTTTCAGGCGTTTTTTTACCGTTTCGTTGTTTTCGGCAATTATCGTGGCAATGGTGCGTGCAAAAGCGCCGTAAGCCTCCCCGTCCACAATTTCCATGGCGCGCAGGTATATCAAAATTTTTTCGTTGAGCAGGGCCACCACACCGGCTTTTACCTGTGTGGCATTTAACCGGGTGCTTTCTTCGGCTTTCTCCTGTTCGTAGGCAATGCGGGCCGCCTCGAAAGCCGACTGGGCTGTTTGCAACGCTGTTATCACATCGGTGCAGCCCGGCAATTGCGCAATGGCGCCGGCCGGTTTTTGTTTCGAAAGGTCGTCGAGCAGCGAGGCAATCAGCGACGATTCAGTGGCATAGCTTTCGCCAATAATACGGAGGCCGTATTTTTCAAAAATATGGTCAACGGTTTGGGCGGCGGTTTGGATTGTTGCATCGGGGTTGTACAGGTAGCCCTGTACCAGGTAGTACAGCCCTCTCACCTGCTGGTCGCGGGCTTCGTCTTTCAGTTCCAGGTCGCTTTCGGCCTTGCTTTGGTTTATGGCAGCCGTTAGCGCTGCCGAAAGGTTTTTCAGCTCGGTAAACATTCCGGCCAGGTGCGGGTCGGAACTAAGTGTGGTAGTCTCATACGCACCAATTATGCGCATGCTGGCTGCGTCAACTTCGGTAACGCGGCTGGTTGTCATTAATTTTTCAATCATAATTTAAAATTTTGTTTGTTATTGGTTAACCGTTGCATTTTCGTAAAAAGGGGAAAGTGCTTTTGGTTGTCTCAGGCTCAATTTACATACAAAAAGGGTTAAAATACAAGCGATTAAGCATGTTATACGATAGGTTCTTATTTTAGGGGCGCTTCTGTGAAACCGGCACACCGGTAGCTTTTATTGCCAAACGTAATGGTTACGCTGGCCCGGATACCTGTAGTTTGGCAAACGTAATGGTTATGTTACGGCACTTTTGCATGGGTGGGCAAATGTAATGGTTACATTGCCCCGTTTTTGTTTTGGCGAACGTGTGTAATGGTTACATTGCCCCACCTCCTGCCCGGGCAAGCAATGTAATGGTTACGTTGGCCCACTTTTCGCCTGGTGAAGCAATGTAATGATTACGTTGCCCCCCTTTTATTTCGGACTGCAAATGTTACGATAAGCTTGTTTGGCCTTTCACCCGGCTGGTTATTGTTTATCTTTTACAGGCAACCTTTCGTTGATTTTTAATACATTAGTAACCGAAAGTAAACACTTACAAATGTTTGTAAGTATTTACAAATACTTATTCCCGGATATATACCTTAAATACTGATATTTAACGTGATTTACAGAAGAAATAAAAAAGTACATATACACATACGTTGTACCCAATTAAAACCAACCCTTGAAATTAAATGAAAATAACTGAATTAAGAGATTACCAAATTGAATTTGAAAAAATTAGAGCGGACTTTAATTCAGGGTTTAAAGAAATAAACGGCTTACGGAAAAAATTCACTTCTGATTATTCAACCAGCCGAATTCGGACATTAACACTTGACGAATATGTTACTGGAAAAGGCGGACAAACATTCTGCAACCGAATAGAAAACGACCTAAACGAATGGGGAAATATTCACGGAAGTTTCGCCACCAAATTCGGAGTATATTATGGGAAATTTGGGGAAAACTCAAAATCAAAATATCGAATTGGACGTAAAGAATACGGAACAGATGAAAATGTAGCACTTAAAAAAATTCTTTCAGCGATAATTGAACTGATTGAGAACAAAGACGATTTAGCGATTTTGAAGAAAAATCCAATTTCGCCAATGTTCAAAGGGAAAATTTTGTCTGTTTATTATCCAAATGAATTTCTAAACATATTTTCTGCAAAACACCTTAATTACTTCATCAACAATCTTGGTTTAGATAATGACTCGAAATCAGAATTAGACAAACAAGCTTTGTTACTTGACTTCAAGAATAGTGACGAAGTAATGAAAGAATGGAGTATTTATGAATTTAGTAAATTCTTGTATTCATCATTTGGCAGACCCAATGACGAAATCAAGGAAGAAAATATTTCTAAAGAGCTCAAAAAATTTAATCTAAAAGATTTTCCACCGATTGAGAGTTTGAAATTTGACTATATTGAATTACAAACAAACGAACTTCCAAAACCAACAGAAAAAAAGAAGAATAAAGAAACAAAGGTTGACTATTCAAATCGTTCAAGAAAATTCAAACGAATTGGAGACCGAGGAGAACAAATTGTTTTAAGAGCAGAAAAACAATTATTAAAGAAAAATGGAAGAAAAGATTTAGCAGAATTGGTTGACCAAATTTCAGAAAGAGATGATAGTGTTGGCTACGACATAAAATCTTATGAATTAGACGGGTCTGAAAAGCTAATTGAAGTTAAATCAACTTTAAGAAAAATCGGAAATAGCAATATCTTTCTTTCAGCAAACGAATTACAAGTTGCAGAAAATAAAGAAAACTATTATTTCTATATTATCTATGAGGTTGGTAGTAAAAGACCAAAAATATGGAAAGTTAAAAGTTCGGATTTCTTAAACGACAGTAATATCGTAAAAGAACCGATTTTATATAAACTAAATATGAACACAAAATAACTGGGTACAACAATGGCTATAAACAATTGGGGCGGAAGTTATAAAACGAAAGTATAAACCTAAAACAAAGGTCGGTGCTTAACCGAAAAGTTAGGGCATAAAACCCCCAACTGTTCATAGCCGAGACCGTTAGCGGCAAGCAACTGACTCCGATGTACATAAGGTAACCTCTAAAAATTAGTTTTATGAAGCATGTCTATTCTTCTGTTAATGAAGTTGCCATCCATTTTCAATCATCATTTTCCTTTTCGTTCAATTTTCAGCCATAATTTCATTG
>JBKEDN010000058.1:0-33620 GCA_047975435.1 Draconibacterium sp.
CAATGAAATTATGGCTGAAAATTGAACGAAAAGGAAAATGATGATTGAAAATGGATGGCAACTTCATTAACAGAAGAATAGACATGCTTCATAAAACTAATTTTTAGAGGTTACCTTAATACAATTATAAATTCAGTTATGACAAAATATTCCTTTGTACTATTATTGGTTCTTTTGGCTACTAAAGGTTTTGCTCAAACAAAAATTGATATCGACGGCGTAAACTCACAGTTAGTTTCTGCACAAGCCTACGAAAAAACAATAAGACATGTCATAAAACAACCGGTAGAAGGACATGGCATTATTCCACTTGACTCTCTGAAAGAAGAATCGTTTATAATCGTAGGGGCGAACAACGATGCCTTTCTGTTTTGGATATCTCCGGGCGACAAAATAATACTAAATGCCGCCAACGGTGAATCTACCGGAGGCAATCAGAAAATAAACAACTTCTTAAGAAAATGGAAAGAAGAATATTTAGTCCACAATACACTTCAGTACAACTGGCTCCTATCCTATGGCATAACAACAAAGTATAAGGATTATAATATGGATGTATTCTTTGCAGATGATTATGTGGAGAAACTTCAACCCAGTACTCAGGAACAATTGGAAATGCTAAAGAATGAAAAATTTGAAGACAAAGATTTCACCTCCTATTTTAGCAACTTCATAAATACAGGCTACTGGCTAACGCTCATTAAAGCAGACAACCTGATCACATTTAAAGAGCAAAATACTCCTACGGCGGTTTTTAATGCAACCTTAAAGATGAATATTGACGAAAGTATTTTGCAACAAAAAGAAAAAAGTACTTTACTGAATGGATACATTCGGGCAAACGAAGGTTTAAAACTTATTAAGCCAAGCCACCTCGACTACGTTTACCAAAAAGCCAGTGTGATAAAAAATCAGACAGTACAGGAAGAATACGTACTAGACCAATTGCAGCGTTTGATTTCACAGGGTGAAACACTCTATGTAAAAGAGTTATTTGAATCATCGTTACCACTTATTAAAACCCAAAGCGGACGTGAAAAATACGATGAACTCTACGGCAAAATCAATACCGATAAGTCAGCCCATACACCGGCGCTGGATCTTACCGCTTACGATACAGCCGGAAACATAAAAAAATTAAGCGATTTTAAAGGAAAATACATCTACATTGATGTTTGGGCAACTTGGTGTGGCCCCTGTAAACAAATGTCTCCGTTTTTTATGAAACTGGCTGATCAATACAAAGGGCAAAACATTGTGTTCCTTTCGCTTTCGGCCGACAGGGTAAGAGACGAGCAAAAATGGAAAGACTATGTGAAAGAGCATTTTAGTAATAATTGTGTAGCCTTATGGACCGGCAGTGCCTTCGACAATGATTTTATCCGAAAATACGGCATCACTTCCATTCCCCGTTTTTTAATGGTTGACCCTGATGGCAATATCTTTTCCAGCAAGTTTTGGCGCCCTAATGACCCACGGCTTCCTGTGCTGATTGATACCTTGCTGGAATCGGGCAACTAATCTTCCCTGATAACACAGAACGAATAATACTCAACAATTAATGCAATACGCAGGTATTGTTTTTCAAAAGAATTAAAAATGAAAAAATTAAAACTACTGCCCCCTTTTTCCCTGCTACTTTTTTGCCTCTTTGTAGCGCAATTAAACAGTGCAAGCGGGCAAACTAAAGAATTTGCAGTTATTAATGGTACCTGGAACAGAGGAAATGCAAACAAAGTATCCTTATTCAAAATAGTAGAAGGACGACCGGTGGAAGTGGCCACATGCCAACTTCAGGAAGACAGAAGTTTTGCTTTGGCCTTACCGGTAAGCAAAGAGACATTTTATTCGTTCGGTACCGGAACAGACCGCCAAAACTTCAATAAGTATGTGTGCTATTTAAAACCGGGAGATGTTGTAAATGTAGCCGTAAACGATACAAGCTATACACTGGTAGGCGAAAATACACAAGAGAATAAGTCGATTGAAAAATGGCACAATTTTATTTACCCCATGGAAGAAAAAGCGCTCTATTCTATTGAACGCCGATTAATGAGCACTTATGTGGATTTCTTTCCATTAATGAAGCAAAAAGAAATGGAAAGACATTCATTAGAATTTGAAAACAGCAACAATCCGGTGTTCGATAAAGCATTCGAAATTTACCGGGAAAATGATTTCCTGTGCTCTGCTGTTTCTTACAATTTTATGCCGCGCACCGCGCATCCGGAAGGTGAAGATATGGTTGGCTTTTACGATTTCATCGATTTAAATAAAATAACCGCAACTACGAATTTACTTCAGTATCCTTTTGGAACAAGACTGACCGGGCATTTAGTTAACATTGTTAAAAAAGCACAGAGAAAAGGCGACGAAGAGAACTTTTTTACCTTACTGAAAAACGATACTTTGATTGGAGAACAGTGTATTGAACAATTGCCCCGGGTAAAATCATACGCCGCATTTCTTGTATATGAAAAAAAGGTTGAAAAGTATATTATTACTGACGATCAAAAATTGCGCTGGAACGAAAAGAAAGTAGAATTGGCACAGAATACTACAGAAGGTCAACCTGCCATTGATTTTAGCTACCCCAATATGAACGGTGACACCATTTCGCTTTCTGATTTGAAAGGGAAGGTGGTTGTGATCGATGTTTGGGCAACCTGGTGCGGGCCTTGTAAACAGCAAATTCCTTTCCTGAAAAAAATGGAAGAAGAATACCGCGGTAAAGACGTTGAATTTCTGAGCGTTTCGATAGACGTTGAGAAAGACCACCAAAAATGGGCCGACTTTGTAAAAAAAGAAGAATTAAAAGGTATCCAGTTGTTTGCCTCTGGCTGGGATAGCGACATTGTTAAGTTTTATAACATCAAAGGAATTCCGCGGTTTATTCTTGTCGATAAACAAGGCAATCTGGTTTCGGCAAATGCACCACGACCTTCACAGAAAGAATTAAAGACACTCATAGACACTGAGTTAAGTAAATAAACAGCAATTAGCAGTACGGCCGATACACCGGTTGTACTGCTTCTTTTATCTTACAAATATTTGATATGAATAGAATTAACCTTCTTCTGGCAATAGCACTATTTCTTTATTTTCCGGTTCTTTCATCCCGCGCTCAAATTCCTGTAACTGAAGTAACAAAATCGTTGCAAAAAGCTATTAACCAACAAGATACCGCCCCGATCATCCCGTATTTAGCACCCAATTTTTCAGTTTATACCTCAACATGGCCCGGCTCAAAAGGTATGTTGAAACGTATTTTTGATGATATTGAAAAAGACTGCACCGTTGAAATAAGTAAAGCAAAACCCAAAAGTATTGATAGAAACAGAACCAGCGTGAAGGTAAATTTCATTTTTGAGAGCGGTACAAGAAAGAGCAGGATGGTTCTCAACCATGATGGAAAAATTGAATATATCACTTACATCGACGAGCGTTACGGAATGTCACACGATCGACCATCGAAGTTGGTTGGAACGGTTCCGTTTACCTTCGAAGACGACAAGATTATGGTTAAACTTCGGTTGAACGATAGTCCACGTGAGCTAAACTTCTTATTTGATACCGGTGCCGACGGTATGGCCATTACCAATAGCCTGGCCGATTCTATTGGTATTAAAGTAAGCCACAAACAATCAACTTCGGTTGTCGGAGGAAATACCGATGTTCAAATTTCATCTGGGAATACAGTTCATCTGGGAGCCGTTTTGCTCCCCAATAAAAATATGGCGCTGTTTCCCGACAAGCATTTAAAAGTTGACGGAATTCTGGGGCTTTCAGTGGCTAACAACTATATAGTAGAAGTTGATTTCGATGCCGGCGTGCTCCGCTTATACTCGTTCGGTAAATTTAAGTATCCTAAAAAAAGCCATACCATTCCTGTAACAGTTCCATCGGGCGTAGCTGTTCTCAACGGAACACTGAACCTTACAGGAGAAAAAGAATTTGACGGACAATTCATTTTTGATACCGGAGCAAAATTTTCGCTGGTAGGCTTTGAAGGTTTTGTCAGAAAAAACAGGCTTTTGTTAAGTGGTTTTAAATACGATAAAGTGGGTAGTATGGCCAGCTTTAACCACAATACGATGATCTACACCGGGAAATCACAATCCTTTTCATTGGGAGACAAAGAACTTGAGACAAAAGGAATGCCCGTGACTTTGCAGGCATCAAACGGTAAAAATGACTGGACTCCCGATGCAGATGGTTCATTGGGTATTGGATTCAGCCAACACTACAATTTTATTATTAACCTGGTGGATAAGGAAATTAACTTTCGGGAAAGAATGAAGTAAAAAACCAACACGTAAATTAAGACATATAAGAGAATCTCTTTTTTTCATAGAATAATTATGGGTATTTATCCTTAAGTGAAGGGATGGATACCCTTTTTCTTCTTTGACAACATATAAAAATTAGAAATAGTAAAATTTCCAAATCAATCTTTCGTTCAGTATTATAAACGTTTCTTATAAGAATTGCAGGATTTATCATGGTTCAAATATTTATTTTGCATTAATATTATCCTATGCCTGAATACAGTGATAAAACAGTTTTTTTAAAGATCATTTTACTGATCGTTTCAATACTTGTTACTCATTATAGTAACGGTCAAAATAAATGTTTGGTAAGAGGTAGTGTTTTGGATGAAGAAAATATTCCAATCCCATTTACTACTATTATTGCTAACGAATCTGGAACGATCAAGCCATATTCAGCAAGTATCAGTGCCACAAACGGAACATTTCAATTTCATTTGCCACCTGGAAAAGACTTTGATATCCGGTTTACCTCAATCGGATTTGCAGCTCATAGTTACCAGTTGAATACCGATACCCTATCCACCGTATATATTGGTGAAATAGTCATGAAAAGAGATACGATCGCACTTCAGGAAGTAGAAGTGCGGCCACTTATTCAGGTTACCGACGATGAGATTATTTACAACCTGAGTGCCGACCCTGAACGCGACAGTTTAAACATGAAACAAATTGTTGACAAACTGCCCAAAATACGCTTTGAGAATGGCGCACTAAAAACAGAAATGGGCGGAAGGATTATAGCCACCAGAAAAGGAAAAGAAGATGCACTATTCAAGGGTGTCGAGATGGAATATCTATTGGAAAGAATTCCCGCATCTGGATTTTCGCAGATTAGGATAAAGCTGGATCCCTCAGAAAAATTTGAAGACGCTGAATACGTTGTTGAGTTTACTCCCGAGAAAGACCGGCAACTCGTTGGTTTTATGGTTTCCCCGAAAGCATCTTACTCCTTGCAGGACAATTCGCTAAATCCGGGGATGACATTGACCGGAAGCATTGATAAGTTAAGGTTCTCAATATATGGAAATACCAAATTCAATAATCCTCCCACCAGTTATTATACCCGGATATTTGAAGATTATTCTAATCAAACTTTGTTGGAGCAGAAGCAGGAAAACAACGAAGATCGAGTTCAATACGTAAATAATTTAGCGCTAAGTTATGATATTGCAAAGAATCAATACCTCGGAATCTCATTAGCGTACAATACTGACCAACAGAACCTGCTTACCAGCGAAAATTCCATCCTCTCAGACCTTACCGGTTCTAACAATGAACTGTTTTCCTCATCGTTCAAAACTTCGGAAGAAAGCATAAAAGACTGGAAAGGTAAAATTAACTATGAACTGGACTTTGATAAAAAAGGACGGAACCTGAGTCTTTCGTTTTTGATGGGAGGAAAACCTCAAAAAGAAACAATTACAACTGGTTCTACCGATGAGAATAATATTGACCAGGAAAAGAGACAGCAAGTTAACACCACCAGTCTTGACGATCAGAAATTTCAGATTTACTACACTGATGTTTTCTCACAAAAAATCCAGTTTCGTTCGTCGTTTGCTTACTCGCAACGGAACAATAGTAACAGTAGCCGGGCCTATCAAAAAGAGACTGAGATTTGGGACGAATCGGTACTGGACGATAAGCGTTTTAAAAATATCGTTAAAGCAATTGATGGGATAGTTTCCGGAAGTTTTCGCAGCAACAGCGGGATGAAGCTTAGCAGTTCGGTCAAGCTAAGCTACACGCTAAGCGATGAAAGGTGGGTATCAAACGGTGGAAATATGGAAAATCAATATACTCCTGAAAAGTTACTTTTTGGTACAAATAATGAAGTTGCATATGGATTTAAGAACTCCAAATTATTGAATAACATAAAATTGGCTATGGGATATCACAGTTCAGACCCGATTATTATATGCTGGATATTGCTCCTGTGCAAATAGCTGAAGGATACTTTGAGGTTGGAAATCCAAACCTAAAGCCTGAGCTGAGACATGAAATTCCTGTTACTGCCAACCTTAAATGGCTTTCATTACTGGTAAGTTTCAATTACACTTTCTCAAATAACCACATTGGACCACTGATATATCAGGATGTTGACGGCAATACGTTAAAGACCTATGCAAACAATTCAAAATACAAGGTATTTTCATTACAGTTGTCAAAAAACTTTATGAAAATGGGATCGATGAATAATACTATTGTAACACTTATGCCTCTATTAACAAGTAATACAATAAATGGAGAATCGACCCAAATGATTACCGTTATTGGCTTTATTAATGGTAGCTACATGATTATGAAAAAATTACGAATAGGATACAATTTATCTTATACTCAGCTGTTTAGCGAAGGCTATTATAGTACACATACCTCCAGGCCGATTGATGGAAAAATATTCTGTTCATACAGCTGGAAACGTGCCGGAAACACCTTTCTGAAAATATCGGCAAATGCCAATATTCTTGGGTGGGGGGAAAGCAATAGAACAATCACTTATAGCACAAGCCAATACAAACAAACTTCACACAGCGTTAACAGGAGATTACCATTTACTGTGGATGTTGCCATGTTTTTCGGAAACTTTAAAGTAAAACCAGTACGGGGTTTTCAGGGAAGTGTAGAAATTGGGGGATATTCTAGTGGAAGTTAATTTGTTAACCTTTGTATTCACCGGATGACTCTTTGTTACAACTCAAAGTCACCCGGTGAATTTATTTCTTAGTTTTATTGAAAGGATGGCATCCGTTTGTTATGCGTCTCATACGGATGCCATCCATATTTACATTTTAATCTTGGGCGATATTCCGAATCCGGAGGATTCAAATGTTTATAGAAGAATCATTGGAAAGAAACGATACGACTCCGGCCGGAGTCGAATATTAATCAGGCTAATTCGTTTTACAAACATGTGATGCCGCTGGCATCAGGAATTGAAAAATGTTGAAATTATTCCAGGATCACCTTGCCCTCAATCTCCACCAGCAAGTCGGTTCGGCAAATGTCAGCAATAATATACACCACCGGCAGGTTTCCAAAGTGTTTTTTGAATGTTTTCCGAATGGGGATAAAATCTTTCCGGTTTTTGACATAAACCCGGGCGTGTCCATATTTGGGCTCCAGCTTTTCATCCGACAAATTTTGAAGTACTTCATCGGAATACAAACGCTGAATGTTTTGGATGGTAACTTCGGTTTGCAGTACAGGATCGCCAACTCCCACCGTATTCTCGCCGGTAATAGAAGCAGTCCCTGAGATAAAAATCTGTTTTTTATCCCGATAGTTGAAGTAGCGGGCACGTTCAAATTTAGGTGTGGTTTTAATGATACACTCCTCTCCCACCAATACTTTTTCGCTGTAATTGTGCGCCGAAATTTGCGTGGGATTATCTACCGGCCGCGTTAAAACACCTTCTCCTTTAACAGCTACAAATTCGATGATTACACCGCCCCGGTTCATTCCTATTCCGGTAGCTGCCGGGTAGCCGTTGTGTTCGAAAGCTGTACCGTAGTGTTGCGAACGAACATCGTTAAACTCCTGGTAACGCTGCTCATTTCCGTCGAAACCAAGAATATTTTCCAGGTAATTCCATTGCCGGATAATGTTTCCAATACCAAAATCTGATTTTTTAAGTACATCTATCAGCGCCCCAAAAGCCTTTTCAGAATTAATTTTACAGGAAGCTTTTTGATTGGAATGGACATTGCCGACCAGTATTTGTGCAGAGTGATTGCTAAAAACTGCCGCCCCGTTTTCTCCATCCGAAATGGATTGAATCTGCCAAATTTCAGGATCGTAATAAAACGCTTCTACTACTATTCTGCAGGTAAGTGGCGGCTGTGCAATAAATGATTGAATAATATTTCCGGGAAAAAGTTCAGAGATCCGTTTGTTTACGCTGCTTTTAAGTGCGGTATAAGCTTCATCCGATTCGGTATCAACAAAAAAATTAAGCTTAAAAATGCGTTTACCCGAGTTAATCTTTAACAGCTTTTCACAGCAACTTTCGATCTGTTCATCCAATGCAGAACAAGCGTGCCCCGGTTTTATATATATTCTGTCTCCACCTAAAAAATACATTCCAATCTCCCCTGAATCTTAAAACGCCAAAAAGAAATCAGTTTTTCTTTCCAACATTTCAGTTAAACGAAGCACAAATATGGCTTTTTTTTTCGTGTTACAAAATGAGCTTTTTCACTAATAATCAGCCTCGGCAATTCCACCTTTTAGTACCGTTTCGGTTGATCCGATCCCCAGTCGGTCAGCGCCCTGGTTTAGATACGCCACAGCATCGTCCCAACTACGGATTCCTCCGGAAGCTTTTACCTGCATTTTATCGCCTACGGTTTTCACCATCACATCAATGTATCCGGGTTTGGCACCACCCGGCCCGAAACCGGTGGAGGTTTTTACAAAATCGGCACCGGCTTCATACGATAATTCACAGGCTTTCGCAATTTGCTCCGGGGTAAGAAAACCACTTTCCTGGATTACTTTCACCAAAATTCCGTGCTGGTGTGCCACTTCTACAACGGCTTTAATATCTTCCAGCACATAATCGTACTCACCTGAAAGGAAACGCCCGATGTTCATTACCATATCAATTTCATCAACACCGTCGTTAATGGCCTGTTTAGCCTGAAAGGCTTTAACCGCTGTGGTATCGGCGCCGTGAGGAAAACTCAGCACACACGAAACTTTTACATCGCTGTCTTTCAGCAACTCTTTCGCAGCTTTTATATCACAAGGTTTTACGCACATACTGAAAACCCCGTATTTTGCGCACATTTTTGCATTGGCTTCGAGATCAGCCGACGTTTGATCGGGCTTTAGCACCGCATGGTCAATGGTTTTTGCAACCTGCTCTTTAGTATACATGTTTTATTCTGGCTTTAAATCATTTACAATTTTCATCGCTTCTTCAAGGTCTTTTTCAAGCACAAAAACATCGATTGCTGATGGAACTCCATCCACAAATCCAACGGAAATACTTTGCTTATAACTATCTTTCACCAGGCAATTAATACCCTTTTCTTCCAACTCCTGCTTAATATGATTTATAATCACATCGCCGCCGGTATAAAGCTTTACAATTTTATCTTGCGTGTCCATAATTAAATATGTTTGGTTAAAATATTCTGCGATTAAACACCCTTCGACTACGCTCAGGGTGACAGTCAGACTGAGCGTAGTCGAAGTCTGGTTTCGCGGAGTAAATAACTCTCGATTTAATCTTCCATTTCCTTCAGAATCTGCTCCACCTGCGCGTTGGTTTGGGTTAGTTTGTCTTTGCAGGTTTTTAGCAATACCGAAACCCGTTTTACTTTTTCTGCGAGTTCATCCACATCGAGTTCTTCACTTTCTATTTTTTCAAGAATTTCTTCTATTTCGGACATTGCTTCGCTGTACGATATTTTCTTACTTACCATTGTTGGTTTTATTTGTGATCTTACTTTTTATGTTACCATCCGCAAACCGGGTTTCCAGTTCTTCCCCCACCTTCAACTCTTTTGCCGATTTTATAATTTTCCCTTCTTTCAAAGTTAGTGTAAATCCTCTTTTCAGCACGTTTTCAGGCGTTAATAAACGAACTGTATTTTCATTCAGCCGCATCCGGTCTGTTTCCAGCGTAATACGTTTTCTCGTTTCTGAACCCAGTTTTCGCTGTTTGCGATCCAGTAAAGCCTGTTGTTTCAGCAAAGATTCTCCGGCCACTCTTCGTAAAATGCGCCGTTTGCGGTTAATGTTGTTCCTGGCTTCCACCACCCAAACCGAAAGTGCCCGGTTAAGCTGGTGTTTTTGCCCGATCAGTTCGCGCTGTTTTCCAAACGAAAATGTACCAACACCCTGTTGCAAACGGCTTCCGGTGCGGGTTAAGTTGTTTTGTTTATCCCGGATAAAATCAGAAACCGTATCACTCAGGTTTTCCGCCAAATCTTCCAGCCGCTCTTTTTGAAGTTGTAACGTTTCGCGGCTTAGCTGAACAATCGAATTTTCTATCTCTGACAAACGCTCATAAAAGCGTTCGGTTCCGTTAATCAGAAATTCGGCAACAGCAGTAGGCGTTTTCATACGGGTGTGCGCCACCAAATCAATAATTGTATCGTCTTTCTCGTGGCCAATCCCGGTAATCACGGGCAACGGGAACTGTGTAATATTTATTGCCAGGTCGTAATTATCAAAGCTGCTCAGGTCGGCAGTGGCCCCTCCACCGCGAATAATCACAACGGCATCAAAAAAATCTTCGTATTGAAAAATCCGCTCCAGCGCACGAATAATCGATGGAACCGCTTCGGCCCCCTGCATATAGGCTTCGAACAAATGTGTATAAAACCGAAAACCGTATTCATTGCTTTCGAGCTGGTTCATAAAATCCTGATAGCCGGCTGCGGTTGCCGAAGAAATAACGGCTATTTTCTGCGGAACTGTTGGAAGTTCCAGCTCTTTGTTCATTTCAAAAATACCTTCTTTTTGCAAGCGTTCGATGATTTGTTTTCGCTGTAAAGCCATATCTCCCACCGTGTAAGTGGGGTCAATATCGCGAATATTCAGGCTTAATCCGTAAGCCGGGTGATATTCCACCGTTGCCTGAACCAGAATTTTTATTCCGTGCGAAAAAAGTTGTCCGGTGGTTGTTTCAAAATACGGTTTCAACATCCGGTAAGTATAAGACCAAATGGTTGCCCGAGAACGTGCTGCAATGTTATTCCCTTCCTTTTCAACCAACTCAAGATAACAATGCCCGCTACGGTTTTCTTTGAGTTCGCTCACTTCGGCCACCACCCATACCGTTCCGGGAAATGCATCGAGCAACGCCTCTTTAATTTGCTCATTCAGCTGTGATAAAGTGAGTTGCTGATTCATTTAATTTATTTTGCTGACTTTCACTGTCGCGGTTGTCGATTCAGTATTGATTCTCAATACATAAAATCCGTTTTTGATGGCTGACCAGTTATTCAATACGATTTTTTGTGCTGCCGGATACACCCACTGTTTTGTCAACTTACCATCAGTGGTAAATAATTCAAGCTTAACATCGCCGGAAGGTGGCATTCCGTTGTATTCTATCATCAGAAAATCACTTACCGGATTCGGAAACACCTTCCACTCTGCATTTCTTTGAGAAACCTTTACCGACATTGGATCCAAAATAGTTGAAGCCGTTCGCATATTTGGAATTCCATAGCCCACCAGCGAATCAGGGCTTAAATATTTGCTCCCGGATTCTTCGAGCGCTTCCTTTATTTCAATCGCCGATTTCCCGGGATAACGTTGCCACAAACACGCCGCCATTCCGGCCAGAATAGGAGACGAAAACGAAGTTCCGCTAATCGGCCCGATGCTTCCCGAAGAAAGCTGCGCAATAGAACGAACTCCCATTGCAGCAAGATTTGGTTTGAGGTTGCCATTATATGCCGGTCCAACGGAGGTAAACAGAGCAGGGGACAAGTCTTCATCTACCGCGCCTACGCCAATTACGCCCGGTCCATCCGAGGGGGCAATGATACGAAACCAACTGTTGCGACGCTCATTCCCGGCACTAACAAACACCAGCATTCCCCTTGATGCTGCAACATTGGCAGCTTTTGTAACGCGGGTTGTTTCTCCGTCCATATCGGCATATGTATGATTGGTTGAAGGATCGTCAAAAGTATAATACCCCAGCGAAGAATTAATAATATCGGCACCCACACTATCGGCAAATTCGGCAGCAACCGCCCAGTTATCTTCCTCCACAATGTATTCGCTACCGGCATCTTCCGATCGCAATAACCAATACGATGCTTCGGGAGCTGTTCCAATTAACTGGCCCGGGTAATTTCCGCCCATACACGATAAAACGCTCATACCGTGGTAGTCGGTACTAAAAAAATCACTCTGTGGATTTACAAAATCCTTTGTTCCCAAAATCTGATTATTTACCCACAGGCTATCCAAAGCAGGTAATTCGTCGGCTTTTAAAAATCCACCGTCAAGTACTGCAATATGTAGCCCCTCTCCTTTATAACCCAGGTTGTGTAGAAACTGGCCTTCCATCATTTCTACCTGGTGAGCTGATGCACCATAATAACCTGTATCAATGGGTACAACTTCTGAAATTTGCTCTTCTGAAAATTTACGGTTTGCACTTTTTGTCGTCACCCCTGGTTTAGTTAGGTGAACGGACTTAACAAACGACCAGTTGAGGATAAAATCGAGGTTCCCGTACGATGTGGCAACGGTTATTCCATTCAACCATTTCGACGAGTGTACATAAGTAACACCAAGCGTAAGTACCGAGTCGATATACGTTTTATTTACCGGAAGATCCAGTGAGTCGATGGGAATATTTTGCTGAGTCCTGCGTTGAATGGCTCTTTCTGACAAATAATTTTCGGGTGAAGTCAGAGAATATTCTGTATTGTTTTTATCCGAAAATGCAATCCAGTAAAAGTTTTGCCCGATTACCGGCATACAAAACTTAAGCATCAAAAACAGGAGTGTGATGTATCGAGTCATTTAGCGTATTTCAAATTGCACCGCCAATTTAGTAAAAATTGGAAAGATTTAGCGGAACATTTTGTTCTGTCTCATGTATTCAGAGGGATCCTGCATAAATTTTTCCGGATCGGGCAGATTGTTCTTATTCTTCTCCAGTTCCTTCATCTGCAAATTATTGATGCTGTCGCACACCTGCGGATTCAGTATCTTTCCCTCGTTGTATAAAAGCGAATACTGGTAATTTCCATCCTCATCGTAATATTTCCATTCGCCGTTTCGGAGGTTGTTTTTGTATTCGCCTGCTAACTCCTGCCTGCCATTATCGAAATACACCAGAAACAAACCATTCCGCATGTTATCCTTCATTTTACATTGCATATATGGTTCTCTGGTTTTGAAAAAAGCCTGATAATCGCCGTTTTGCTCTCCGTTTTTCCAGTGTGTTTCTTCCATCACTTCGCCGGTTTCGTAGTACCGGTGCGATACGCCATCTTTAATCCCGTTGCGGTATTCTTCGTCTGCCACTTTTTGGTTTTCCTTGAAAACGGTCCATACTCCCGTCTTTTTTTCATCGAGATAATCACCTTCAGCCAGCTTCTTTCGCCAAACATCAAACAATTGTGTGTGCGCTGTGTCGCCCCTGTACTCAATCAGTGCTTTAAGCTGCCCTCCCGGATGATAGCGTTTCCACTCTCCCACCGGTTTACCGTCGTTAAACGAGCCTTCGTAAACGGGCCTCCCGTTCGCCTGTGTTTTTTTCCATAATCCCTGCCGAAGTCCGTTTGCATCGGTTTGGTTTATTTGACCAAAAGCAACCATGGGCAAACAGAATAGCAGAATGAATATATTTCGCATTTTGTGTCTTTCTAATTAAAACGCGAATTTAGGATTTTATTTTATCTGATGCTGCCCGTATCTTACATAGTTGAACAAAACACTCCGGGTAACTTTAAAACGTGATCTGCAAAAAATTTCCACCTTAACTTTTCATCAATCTTTAACGATGATTGTTAGAATGGATTGGCAATAAAATTAAATTTAGGGAATGTTTGAGGCATTACGGAATATTGACAGGAAAGGCTACAAAGCCAAATTCGGCGGGCGGGAAATATTTAAATTCATTGGCCCCGGCTTGCTGGTAACCGTTGGGTTTATCGATCCCGGCAACTGGGCCTCGAACCTGGCTGCGGGTGCCAACTTTGGCTATTCTTTGTTGTGGATGGTGACGCTTTCCACCATTATGCTGATTGTTTTGCAGCACAACGTTGCCCACCTGGGTATTGCAACCGGTCTTTGTCTTTCGGAAGCAGCCGCTATTTACGTAAAAAAAAGGCATGCCCGCTGGTTATTGTCATCCGCTATGCTGGCCTCTGTTTCCACATCTCTGGCAGAAATTCTGGGCGGTGCCATTGCCGTACATTTACTTTTTGATATTCCGGTTAGGGCCGACGCACTCCTGGTTACTATTTTTGTGTTTATTATGTTGTTTACCAACTCTTACAGGATGATCGAGAAGTGGATCATCGCTTTTGTTTCGGTTATCGGCTTGTCTTTTCTATACGAATTATCGTTGGTAAATATCGACTGGAATGCGGCGGTAAAAGGTTGGACAACTCCTTCATTTCCTTCCGGGTCGATGGTGATCATTATGAGTGTTCTGGGGGCGGTGGTTATGCCCCACAACCTGTTTCTGCATTCCGAAATTATTCAAAGCCGCCAGTGGAATCTGCAGGATGATAAAATCATTAAAAAGCAACTGAGGTACGAATACCTCGATACCCTGATTTCAATGATCATTGGGTGGGCAATCAACAGTGCCATGATTATTTTAGCAGCTGCAACTTTCTTTCAAACAAAAACGCCGGTAACCGAACTCGAACAGGCGAATTCGCTGCTGGCACCTCTTCTCGGCAAACATGCTGCTTTTGTTTTTGCGGTAGCATTGCTTTTTGCCGGAATCTCTTCCACTATTACCTCCGGAATGGCTGCCGGAACCATTTTTGCCGGAATGTATAAAGAGCCTTATGATATTAAAGATAACCACTCCAGACTTGGAGTTTCCATTTCTTTGCTTATTGCACTGATTATCATCTTCCTGATATCCAATCCATTTAACGGGCTGATTATTTCGCAAATGTGCCTGAGCATACAACTCCCGTTTACGATATTTTTGCAGGTTTATCTCACTTCTTCCGAAAAAGTGATGGGGAAATACAAAAACTCCACTTTTTCGAAAATACTGCTTTATTCGCTGGGGGTGATTGTTGCAGTTTTGAACATTGCTTTATTTATCAGCATGTTTCAATAAATAAACAGGTATTCATAAAATTTAATAATCCTGTTCCCAGCGTTCGCTCGGATCTCCCGGAATGGCAACTTCTTTGTGAGAGAAACGAAAAATATGCGGGTGTACCAGGCGTTCAAAATCTTCATAACGCATTTGAATCATTTCGGTGTGGTTCCCGGCATTAAAAGCGATCATCTCATCTTCAACTAAGGTCTGGGCCACATACACATCCAAATCGTAAAGATTACCAAACGGAGGCATTGCACCAACTTCACAATCGGGAAAGAAATATTTGAATTCTTCCTCGCTTGCAAGTGCAACTTTTTCTTTTCCAAATACTTCCTGAAGCAAATCGAAATCAACCTTGTAACTGGCAGGTAGCACGCACATTGCCAGGTTACGATCAACTTTAATCATTACCGTTTTTGCTACTTCCTTCCCCGAAATGTGGGTTTTAGCAGCAATTTCCTGTGCGGTGTAAGCACTGGAATGTCTGATTGTTACATACCTGATTTTATTTTCATCCAGGTAGGTTCTTAGTTTTTGCGCCGGCATTTTCGTCTGATTTTAATTCATAATTCCTGTTTCCGTATCACATAAAAATTCGCTTTGTCATTGATTAGATTTTACTTTCCCGAGATGGGAAAGTTTCAGAAACAGGCAAAAAAATACCCCACCAAAAGATGAGGTACTTTTCTGTTCGTCTTGTATCATTTAAACGACTATGCCAGATAAGCTTCCAACATCCATATCCGTTTTTCGGTATGGCCAATCCATTCACTCATCATTCCAACGGTACCTTCGTCGCCGGCTTCACCTGCCGTTGCCAGAATATCGTTAAAACTTTCAAGAAAAAAACGGTAGTTGCTCAATACGGTCTCAATTCCATTCTTTCCATCCGAAAGATTTGAAACCTGCTCCAGCGTTGCTACTCTCAGGTAATCGCCATAAGTGTGTAAAGGCTGTGCCCCGAGTGTTAAAATGCGCTCTGCAATTTCATCTACAATTTCTGATGACTCGTTATAATACTCTTCATATTTTCCGTGAAGTTGGAAAAACATCAGGCCTTTAACGTTCCAGTGCAGTCCTCTCAGGTTCTGATAAAAGATCTGATAATCTGCCAATAACTTATTCAATTTCTCTACTGTGGGTTGATTTTTTGCTTTCATCTTATTTAATTTTTAGTTTTTGATGTTTTTAATTATGCAACAAATGTACTATTAGCTATATTTATTAACTTTATACGCTTATTTAAAATACTTATAGAAATGAATATTAACCAATTGGAATACCTTCGGGAGTTATGCAACTCGGGAAGTTTCTCTTCTGCCGCCGAAGTACTTGGAATTACCCAACCGGCTCTTAGTCTTCAGATTCAGAAACTGGAGGAAGAACTCGATTTTAAATTGATTGACCGGACCAAACGTCCTTTAAAACTAACCGATGAAGGCGCTGTATTTTACGAAAAAACGGTGGATATTCTTCAGCAAATAGAACGCCTGAGAGATTTATCGCTGGAGTTGGGAGAACAAATAAAAGGAAATCTCCGGGTGGGAATTATACCAACTGTTGCACCTTACCTGGTCCCGCTGTTCACCGGGAATCTGAAAACCAGCTATCCCGAACTTCAGATTGAAGTATTTGAGCTAAAAACCGAGGAAATTGTTGATGAATTAAAAATGGGAAAACTGGATTGTGGTATTATTTCTACTCCGGTTTCAATGCTTAATATCCATGTGGAGCCCCTTTTTTACGAACGCTTTTATGCGTATGTTTCCGTTAAGCATCCACTTGCTTCGGCCAATAAACTGGATATTGAAGAAGTTAACACAAACGACATCTGGTACCTGGAAGAAGGCAACTGTTTTCAGAACCAGGTAAATTCGATATGCAAAATAAACTACCAGAAAAAAACCGAGCAACAACTGATTTATCGCAGCAGCTCCATTGAATCGCTCCGGCGTATTGTGGAAAATGAATGTGGGGTAACCTTTGTTCCGGAACTTGCCACGATAAATATTCCGGCCGAGCAGGAGGAAATGATCAAGGAGCTGCGAAAAGAAGAACCGGCACGTGAAATCAGTATGGTTACGGTAAAAAAGCCGGCACGCGAGCGGCAGGTATTAGCGCTGCAAAACGTAATCAGGGAAAGCATTCCGAAGCGGATGCAGCAAAAACCGAAAGGCTGGATTGTAGATACAATGTTGTAAAAAAAGCCTCTTCAAAAGAAGAAGCTTTTAACAAATTTAAAATTATGTGATTGCCCCAAAAGATTGGATCAATAGATTTCTTTTGTCATACGTTCGGTGGCAGTCATATAATAACGCGCAAAATTCTCATCTTCCATAAGTTCCGTTAATTGTACTCTCCATGTCTCGGCCTCTTCAGAAAGCTCGGCAATACGTTTTTGGGCTACCTGGTCGTGTTGATTTGCCCTAAAATTTTTAATTACCGGGATAAACTCGTCCATCCACTGCTCGTAACGATCCATAAACTGCTGTTGATCAACAGACAGCGGGAATTCGGTTTTGCTATTCAATACTTTTGCCGATAATTTTTCGCCTGCAATGGCGCTGGCCCCAACTGCCAATCCCAGTTTCGTGAGAAAGGCCCTTCTTGATTCTTCGTATTCGTTCATTGTGATGCTTTTATTCCTTCATTCACAAACAATAGTTTGCCTATAAGGTTTACAATGCAAATTAAAAAAGCCACCTGTTTTTTGACTTGTATTCCTAACAAATTGGAAACTCTCACAAGATTCTCAGTTTACTTACAGACCAGCCGGGATTGCCGAACATTAGTTGAAAAGCATTGACTTCCAGTTGGAAGAATAGTAGGCTTTGTAAAGTTTCTGTACCATATCTTTCTTCCCATTTCTGAGAAACATATACTTAAGATCATTGAACAAATAAAGCTGAAGCCAAAAGCCATGGTGGTATTTTTCCCTGGTTGAGTTTGCCTGCTTTAGTATTGCGTACCAATCAGTATTTATCCCAAAACTTTTTGCAACTAGCAGCGATTCTTGTGCATTTCTCCACATGTTGTCAGACAAAACATTCATAACAGCATGATAATCATCGTATTTCATATCAGCAGGATCAATAAGCTCACAACGGTCATCAATTCCAAGCTTAATTAAGCTAACGGCTTCTTCATACTGATGATCACCATCCATACCGTATTCAATAAAATCCATATACCCGTTGTTATTGGTATCCGTGTATTTAATGGTGGCAAAAATCGTTGGGGTTGAGTTGAGCCACAATCTGTCGAATCCCTGATAATGGCTGGTGTTTTGATCGATCCGCCAGCACCCCCATTCGGCACCCAAAAGATGCAGGCGACCATCCAACGTTCCAATATAGAGCTTTCCTCCACCGGAGCCGTCAGAATCCCATTCCCCTCGGTCGCCTGCTGCATCTGATTGCGTATTGTCATCAAGTCCGCCATTGTTTGCCCCAATCTTAAACGGATCAAGCGGTTTAAAAAACTCCACGCGTTCCCAACGATTGCAATCATCGTCTTCGTCGTAAACAAAAAAAATGTTGTCCCATTTCCCACGGTTAAAAATCAGCAGTAGCGCCTGATCATGACCGGTATAAACAAGTTCCTCCAAGTGTCTCCACCGCGCATCCATAAAGAAAGTATCTGCTTCAGGTATGCCATTGAGCCCTTTAAAACGATGGACCTGATCTGCATAGTTAAAGCCTTCTCCACTAAATCCCAACGAAAAATCAAAATCAAACTCATTGCCCGTTGCGTTGTCGTTATCTAAATCAACACCAATTGACACCCAGTCTATTTTTGCTGACAGGTGCATTGTTTTCGGATGATTAACTTTGTTACTGTCGTTGAAGTACCCGGGCGAGTCCACCAACCGGACAGCTATTTCAGAAAGGTTGTCGTTATCCGTATCGTAAAACAAAAAAGGATTCTCCCAGTTAAGCCGAAGGTTATCGATCCTGTTAGTAGCTGCGTGAACTTTCATAAAGAGGCTTTCGCCTTTGTAATCTTCGAAAACAATCTGCTAGGCCGGTATGTTCCCAGGCTTTTAACCGAAAAGTGTTCCAATCAATATAATTGAAGATATTGTCTTTATCGGTATCTATTGCCCACATGTAATGCCCATTCGGCCACACTTCGTCCTTTTCAACACCGGGATACTCAACTACCACCTGCATATCTGCAACCTGGTCGTTATTGTTGTCTGCCCAATCGATAATTAAATCTCCCTGATATCCATAACGACCATCTTTATTCCGGTCGATCAGCAGGCAATCGCTATCCGTATCACCTTCCAGATCGCCGTATTTCAGGTCATCATCATCATCAATCCACAATACGGGAATATTATTGGCGGTGATGGTACGCACAATATCCGGGTCGCCATCGTTATCCAGATCAATTAATTCGGGTTGATAATTGACCGGGGGCAATGGCAGCCGAAAGGGTGTAAGCGGAAGATGTGAGTTCCAATACTGCAAAGACTTGCTTTGGGTTGAAAACGTATCGGACAGACATTCGCCTGCTGTTACTTTTTCCTTTGGCTGTGCCCATGTAAAGTATGGGAGCGTAGATATAATTATTAGCGTTATTGCCTGGTTTAATTTCATTTTAAAGTACTTTTAAACGGTATAGCCCGGTTGAAACTATTTTGAACCCAATGTCATGTCCACTTTCATATTTTTACCTTTTACCCGTACTATCAAGGGGTACGAAAGTGCTGATTCAGGATTAAACGGACTTCCCGGAGTTCCCGGGGCGATAGCAGTGAATACTTCATAGTTGGTTTCCCCATTGTTCACATTAATTTCCAACTCTCCTTTCTCCAATGGTAAACGGATTGATCCCTTGTACATATTCCTACAAACATTTTGCATAGGAGCATATACAATGTCCGACGAATCGGCGCCCACCCCCAACTTCACAGGCTGGGTAAATATCAATATGTAGTCGTAGGTGTGCATTTCGTCGGATTCGCACAAGAAAATATCACTAATTTTTTCATTTTTCAGTTCAACCTTTCTGGTCAATTTTATCCCGGGATATGCATTATTGGCCTGGGCTGTCACCATACCTCCCCTTTTATTTGCATTAAATTCCAATAGTTTTCCGGTACAAGGTTGTTGGTTTTGTTCATCAACAACCACCGTACTGTGCGAAAATGTATTTTTGTACCAGTTTAAATACGAAGGAACTCCGTAGGCTGGTGTTCCGAGGTCTGCCAATACCTCTTTCTGTCCGTCGTGCATGGTTATTGATAATTTGTCGGGATGCCCGTGCCCACCGCCATGCGGGCCATATTTCAAAATAAGCGAAGTCTTGCTGTTTTTTAAAACTGCAACCCCCAGGTCGGGGAATAAGGTGCTATGGACAGTTAGCGGATGTGGCCTGTTATCCAGTTCCATACCATTAATGAGCGCATTGGGCGAACTTCGGTTAGAATGCAGATAGCACAAAGCCAAAAGATTTTTCAAATCCGTGTTATTAAAGCGCTTTGCTGCAATTTCGTATAAAGGGGCCTGCTGTATCAACGATGTCCCATACCATCCGTCATTATTAGAGGGCAGGGTAAGGTTGGAATAAACCATTTCCATGGGGGCTGCAAACATATTCAGTAATTGCCTGTCGTACAAATTAATGCCCCGGCAACGAACTGCCTCGGCAGTTGACAGGATAGCCTCCAGGGGATAAAAATGATAAACGGCTGATCCTTCTTTCCACCAGCCATCGGGGTAAACATTTTCCTGCATAACAGACCGGTATCCATATTTGGGTTCGTTAATTGCTTCCTCTATAATACTATCGTTTTCGAGTGCCACACCGAGCGCCGCAATGGCCCCTGCATGCCATGCCTGCCAATTACCACTTACTTTCTTGGTAAGCAATAATTCTGCGCAAGGTTTTAAGTAGTTATTTTTTATCCGGTTATCTTCGTCGTCTGTGAGAATGGGTTTTATTGCTTGATAAACGCGCGCTGCATCTATTGCCCATACTGCTTCGTCGAGACTTTGCGAAAACATTTTACCGCTGAATTTATCCACGTATAGCCCACCTTTATTGTGTTCCTGATAACCAGGGTATTTTTGAGCATACGATAGTAAAATATCCCGTGCATTTTGGGCATACTTCACACTATCCGTAGCAATATAAAGAAACATATTGGCAACCAGGTAGTCCAGGTTTTTACCATGTACCACTGCAATCCAGGCCATGTCTCTTTTTATACCTGTCCAGTTTTTATTGCAGTTTTTGCAGTAATGCTCATGTGGACTGTCCCAGTCAAAAATAAACTCCTGATTATGCTCCGGGCAAAAGTAATCGTGAATATACCCCCCTTCCTGGCCAGGAGCGGCGATTGGATGACTTTTCCTCTCCTGAACCTTTTTACGAAAATCGGAGATTATCAATTTTCCCCATTCGGTTAACGATGACCTTTTGATTGTTTCGAGATCATCACGGCTGTAAAAATAAAATGATGGTTCATTGTTCTGTGCCTGTACCAGGTTGTCAAATGCAAATACGGCAATAACCAAAAGCAGGTCAAAATTCTTTGCTTTATTCGGATTCTCATGCTAATACAATTATTATTTTTTTTCTAAACGACTTTTTGTTTATAACGGACGGATTATTATACCACAACCTCCGCAGGGAGACAATCCTGTTTCAAAAACGGAACGGGCCCCTACAAGTTTCTTTGAAACAATAACTCCGGTAGTGGTTTGGGTTATTTCACCTCCATCCGAATACTGGGTCAATTCATATTCTTTTCCCTGTTCAAGAAAATCAAGAGGTACTGATATTTTTCGAGCCTGGTTATTGGTAATACAGCCAAGAAACCAAGTATCTGCTTTACGCCTTGCAATACAAATGTATTCCGCAATTTCTCCGGCCAATATTTTAGTGTCATCCCACACTACCGGTACCTCGTCAAAAAATTCCAGTTCCGGCGTATCCTGAAAATCTTCGGGTTTATCGTACCAATAAAGAAATTGAAGCGGGCTGTAATTTATTACTGCCAAAGCCAGTTGATGTTCGGGAGTGTTGAGCAGCATCCGGGCATTGGGATTCGATTTTTTTATTTCCGGTTTAAATTCCTCCCGGTGAAAGTAGCATATTGTAGCATCAGCTGCCCCGGCTACAAACCGGGTGAAAGGCAAAATAGTGTTTGTTCTGCCATCCGGGAATTCCTCGTTTCCACGTATCCCTTCCTGCGTGAGCAAGTTTGGGTAGGTTCTTGAAAAACCGGTTGGCCTATATTCGTCATGAATATCAACCATTAAATGATGGCCTGCACATTTTTTTACCGCATCATGTAACCATTTGGTCCAGTATTGCGACCCTACATTTACAAACCCAAATTTAATTCCTTTAATTCCCCAGCTTTCGTACAATGGAAGAATTTCATCGAGGTGATTTTCGAGTGCAATGTGGTTAACATATAACCATACGCCTATATTTTGTTTTTTTGCGTATTCAACCACCTCCGGTATATTCAAATCGTTGACCGGCGACCGTGCCGGATCAACATCTGATTTTGAGGGGTCTGATCCCGGGTCATCTTCTTTTCCGTACCACCCGGCGTCGAACAGGATATAAACCAGTTTTCTTTGTGCAGCTAAATCAACCACTTTTTTGGCGCCTGTGGTGGTTAAATCTATCGACCGGATTATTTTTCCCGGCTTTATCCAATCTGCATTATCGATTTGACATGGTTCGTTAAGGTTTAGAATTAGATCGTTCCCGGCCAGAATTTCGGTGGGTTTATTGGCAACCATTATTACTCTCCATGGGCTTGCTGCAGGATATGTTAATTTCACCGCGCTATCCATTTTGCAATAAATGGTGTTGGCTTCACCTTCATTTACCGAAAATTTTGTACGGCAGTAATCCACCACCTCTGCTTCGGTTAAACATGCAAATAACCCGTTTGGAAGTTGTAAGGTCAAAGGCCTTTCAGCCAAGCCTTTCCACCCCTTAAGAGGTAGAAGCTGATAATCGGCTTGTGCCCGGTAAGCTACCCAAGCCATGGTTCCACTTGCAAAACGAAAATTTGTTTTTTCATAATTCAGGATCAAATTGTCCGTTCCGGTGTTCTCCTGCGAAGGAAATATATATCGAAATGCAATCCCTTCGTTATAAGCCCTGACCTGTAGCTTTATATATTCCTGTTTTTTGGATGTACTTAGTGTAAAAATGAGCTCATTAAAATTATCGCATATTACGGAACGCTCGCCATAAACCGGAACCCATGTGGTGTCAACACTTCTTTTTATAGTGTGTATGATCGATATATGGCTTTCCCAACTTCCAATTCCAAAATCAGAAGGGAACACTACCTGCTTGTTAAGAAAATCAACATTGTACTTTAGCTCTCCCTGTTTTTGGCTATCAGAGGTGTAAATGTTAATCTTTAGTTTTCCACTTGGAGAATAAAGAATATGGTTGTCTTTTCCATTAGCTTGCGCCAGCAGCAATGTAAATATCATTGAAGAAAGAATCAATCTTATCATTGAATTTGAATATTTTCTATCGAAACAGAATTATGGATCGGTGAAAATTTTCACCGATCCATATTAGTTGGTATAGAATATTACATATAAAAGACCCCTATTAATCAATACATTACAAAGGATAGGGGTCATAGGGGGCAATCATAGATTCATTATTAGGGGTACGCTTATCATCCTTTGGATATTTAATATGGAAAGAAACCTGGTAATGTCCGTTTGATTTTAGGATAACTTGTTTTACCCAAACCATAGCCCAGGCAACATTATTTACTACCGCCGGTGAAACCTCGGGATGCGTGTGTGTTCCCCAGCCAATTATAAACGCCCCGTCTTTTTTATTGGAAGGATCATAATAATCACCTACTCTCCTACTCCCGGTGTAAATATTATAACTTCCGTAGTTTTCCATTACGGTAAGAATGTCCTGTTCGGCTTCGATAGTATTGTAGATAGGTAAAGATATCCCCGACCTTCTGGACGACAAAAACAAATAAGTGAGTTTTGTGAAACCGGGAATGTAAGGAGATATAGCATTGTAGTAGGTCTCCCCGGCACTGTAAGCTAAACCACTAACGGGCTGGGCGCTGTTCCCCCGGTTTACCAGAATCCAGTCTATCATTTCCTGATTTTGAAATGCTTCGTCGTAGCCAAAAACATAGGGTGCATGATAAAGTGCAAGAAAGGCCTTATTGTCTGCCGGATCGGTTGACATCTCAACATCTATTTCTGCCAGCCTTACCAAAACATCAGGAATGGTAAGATTAAGGGTAACTACTTTCCCCTGATCGTTTTCTGCAACGAGTTTTACATTTTCCATTCCCTGTTCACCAAGTATGTCAATCGAGAATTCCGCTTCGTTTGTAACATCGTCCAGCGATACATCTTGCATTGTCCCTTCAACACCTTCTTTGGTAATAGCATACCTTAGACTTTTAATATCGGATCCGGAGGTAATGCTCCCTTGAATTGCATTTGACTCTTGCTCAAAGAAGCGACTTAACTCGGTAATCCCCTGGTTCATTGTTAACGTTATAAAATCATCGTTGACTACACTTTCTACATAAAATGTATCGATGCTTACCCCTTCAAAAATATTCTCGGCTTTGATTAATACATATTGAAGGCCAGCCTCAACCGGAACCTCTGCTACAAAATCAACATTGCTTTTATCGCCGGTCCCCAATTGTACGGGTGTACCCATCTGCCCGTTTTTAACAGGGATAAAACTGAGTTGTTTTAATTCATTCTCTGATTGCACATTCCCGTAAATATTAAATGGAATACCGATTGCTACAACCTTTCTGGTATTTATACCATTTTTGAAAGTGATTTCCGGCGACTTCTTAACTTCTTCAATTTTCACCGTTTCCACGCTCATAACATCATTATTGTCTGACACCGCAATAACCACGCTATATAAATTAATAGCGACTGGTATTGAAAGTGTAATATCCAACGAGTTGCCCGAGACCGGAATACTATATTCAGTACTGTAGGAATATTTATAACTGTTTTCGTTTTTGCTTACCAGTTTGTAAAATGCCTTCTTTAACCCGTTTGTACTTGAATATTTTACCGGAATTTCCAGAACATCGTTCTCGTTTAAATATTCATACACAAGGGGGGTTCCGTTTAGTTCAATTGGGGCAATTTCGGGCACCGCCGGGTCGTCTTTACAAGACGGCGAATAAAGTGCTGCCACCAGTATTAATAATATGTTTAAAATATATTCTTTTTTCATCTTATTAAAATTGTTTATTTTTTAGGTAGAAGATGGAACTCGTCCCGAGTACCCAGGACTCGTTTCATGTTTAAATAATTATTTATTATGCGAACAAATGAAACTTATGAAATAGGTAAATCATTGGTTTCCGGGGAATAATTTCCCAGAGTTTGCATCAATAGCAGCCTGAGGAATTGGCCACAAATTATTTTTAAGCGATGAGTTATTAACCGTACTACTGCAAACCGAATAACCAAACCGCTGCGTTCTGTCGCTATATTGTTTTAACCGGCAGAGTGTGAGTGTACGCAACTCTTCGCCATAAAGTTCGCGCCCCCGTTCATCGAGAATATAATCGATATCAACATCGCCGCCAGTTATGGGTTTAGCATTGGAACGCGCCCTAACGGTATTAATGTCATTCGCAGCTTTGTTTAAATCACCGAATTTCATATATGCTTCTGCCCTTAAAAGATAGGTTTCTGCCAAACGTGCTACATAATAATCCATTACGAACGTGTTGCTCGGATCGGTTGTATAATGCCAGTCTGAGCCCATTTTCATCACTCTTGGGTACCAGCGTTCCATGGTATCAACCCTTGTTGTAAGCCATTCCCGGCGAATCGTATCACCCGGGTGTAATTGTACTGTTATTACCGATCCGTCTTTTAAGGTTATTTCCTGAGGTTGTTCCGGATAATTTCTACTTGGGTCTGGTAAATCCTGGTATGTTAAATCCGGATTGGGCACCTTTACAACGCGGTTGATATTCCATTCGGCGTTCCGGTTATCTTCTTTGCCCGATTTATCCCACAAGTCGTATAGGTAATACTGGGTAGGTTGAGCCCATGATACTCCACGTCCCATCCAATCGTAGGCAACGCCTTTAAAGCCAAACTTTTTCCAGCCCCAGAAGGCAGGCCAGAATGTCCTTTCCTGGTTGGAACGTGTACGTAAAGATGGCGGAAGTCCACCTGTCTTGAATTTGTCAAGATGGATAATAAAAATGGATTCTTTGTTTCCTCCCTGATAACTAAAGTTTGTTGTTCCGTCTTCCCGGGTTATTTGAAACAGGTCCCAATACGGATCTTTTCCCGGTACGTTGGCACGATAGCCAAAACGAGATGTCATTAGTTCGTATTTTCCATCGTCGATCACTTTACTGGAGGCATCAATGGCTTTCTGATAAAGTGTTTTATCGGTTCCTCCCTGTTCATCAGCAAGTGCAATGTACATCTCTGAAAGGAAATGGTAGCCAGCTGCACTTACTAATTCTCCAATACCATTGGTTTCAGGAAGATTCTCTGCTGCAAATTTAAAATCGTCAACACATAGTTCATAAACCTTCTCGCGCGGATCCCGTTCATATGATAATCCCGGTTCTGCGATTGGTTCTGTAATTATAGGCATGTCTCCCCACATTTGAGCCAGGAAGCGATAAGCATAGGCCCTGAAAAAATGTGCTTCTGCCTGTATTTCAAGTTTCTCCTGATCATTAACCCACTGTACATCGGGATTTTCTGATTGTGCCAAAATATTGTTGGCATTGTTGATCATTATAAACTGGCGGTTGAACAAAACTTCAATCCACCCCGCATTCCCATTCAGGTTGGAATAGTTGGTCCAAATATTCTGATCATTTTGGCTAAAGTTCAGATCGGCACCAATGCCAAAATGGACTACGTAGGCATCGCCATCGCGGTAGATATAATTCTCACGCAACAGGTAATATAAATAGTTTAATCCGGTTCGAAATTGCGCTGCATTTAGAAAGGCATTGTCGATAGTAAGAAAATCTTTGGGTTTTTCCCTCAGAAAGTCATCATCATTACATCCACCAAAAGGTAACAGCAGAACCAAAAGTATTATTATCGTGATTATTTTTTTCATGCTATTAAGATTTTTTGTTTTCAAATATCTGGTTGGTATTTCTACTTACTTTAATTCTCTTTTAGAATATTTAAATACAATCCCATATTTTCGAATTTTACATTTTTCTAAAAGGTTATATTCAATCCAAACGTATATATCTTAAATACAGGAAAGCTTGAAACACCGGCAAACGTAGTTCCCGATTCAGGATCGAGTCCTTCCCAGCTCGAAAAAGTTAACAGATTTTTTCCTGAAGCATAAACTTTCAATGCAGCAACCGGAGTGTTTCTTAACAGTTCAGCGGGAACTTTGTAAGACAGTGAAACATCTTGTAACCGGACAAACTCTCGTGTTTTTGGGAATTGGTATCCGTATGCCGAGTTATTATAGTTTGTTCGGGTAACTGAGTTTGATGGTGTTTCCGGTGTCCAATATTCTTTGTCTAGCCAGTTTCCTGCCGTACCTCCGTATAAGGCGTTAGGATGGTATGCATACCTGTTGTTGCCCATGTAATAGTTTTTTGTACCTCCACCTGCCATATAATTGAATAAAAAGTATAGTTCAAAATTTTGATAGCTTAAGGTATTACCCAATGTTAAAGTAAAATTGGGGCGATCATAGCCAACTATTTTCCGATCGTTTGTTGCATCAATTTTTCCGTCATTGTTCAAATCTGTGAATTTGATATCGCCTGGCTGTCCGCCATATATTGCCATATACTCTATATCGTCAATCTGTATTATTCCATCCATAACATAGGTATAAATAGCTCCCAGCGATTTTCCAATAAACCTTGCACGTGCAATATCATCGTCTTCTATACCATCACCATCGGCATCTTTACCATACAAGGAGATTATTTTGTTGCGGTTTAGCCAAAAATTTAAGTTGGATGCCCACTGAAAATTACCATGCACTATATTGGAGGAGTTGAATTGAAGTTCAATCCCTTTGTTGTTTACCTTTCCTATATTATCCAGAACTGAAGTGAAGCCATTGAAGATCGGGACAGCCCGGTCGAGAAGAAGATCGGTTGTGTTTGAATTATACAAGTCGATGGTTCCACTTAAACGGTTTTTTAAAATGGCAAAGTCAATCCCAAAATTCAGTGCGGTTGTTTTTTCCCAATCCAAGCTTTTGTTGGCAAGTTTGTTGGCATAGATACCTTTACTAGTCTGTCCGCCAATGTAAATGTCAGTTTTCCCGATAGATGGGAAGGTTGAATATTCGCCAACAGAAGGGTTTCCGTTTTCGCCTAACGACAAGCGGAATTTCAGGTTGTCGATAAAATGAAGGTTGTTCTTTATAAATGGTTCTTCACTGGCAGTCCAGGCAAGTGCTCCAGAACGGAACATTCCATATTTATGCCCTTCTGCATATCCTGAATAACCATCCCGGCGGATAGACCCGCTAACATAATAGCGTCCTTTATAAATGTAATTTAAGCGAGCCATATATGCCAACTGGTATAGTTCCCTGAAATCTGTATCAATCTGAAAGTTGGCCGGATTCCCCAGTTCCAGAGAGTTCACCCCCAAAACGGTTGTTCCCGTATTGGCAAAATCTTTCGACCACATCTCGGTATCAAATCGTTTCCACCCCTGACGTTCAGCAAGTAGGGTCGCATCCACCGTATGATCTCCTTTTGTTAGTTTATAGTTGACCAAATGATTCATGTACCAATCGGTGCGTCCCTGGTTTCTTTTATAGCCATTGGCTTCAACCAAATGCCCGGAGGCATCAATTAGTTCATTCAGCAACATGGTATTAACAAACATATCTTCATGATTAAACCTCGCAGAATGCCCCTCCCACCGGTTCAGAGAATAACTAAAAGTATAGGAAAGTCCTTTCACCCAAGGCACATTAATTCGGGCAAATGTTGATCCCCTGTAATTTTGGTTGCGGTCTTCGTTGTACTCCAGGGTTTTCCAAAGCGGGTTGAATGTGGTTGTTTGTCCCTGAGGATAGCGTTCGAGTCTGTTTGTGAAGTTTTCAAATCCCGGATTTTCTTCTCCCAGATCATGAACATATAGATAACCATAAGGCCCGTTAATAGTTCCCTTTTCAAGATCTGCCGCAATTCCATCAGCATTTTTACTGATAACATTTAAGGTAAGCCCCACTCTCAACCAGTCGGTTATTTGCGATTCAAGTTTACTTAAAACAGTAAACTTTTTAAACTGGTCGCCCACAACAATACCTTCCTGATCCATGTAATTACCTGAGAAATAATAATTGGAACGCTCTGTTAAGCCTGATACGCTTAGACCGTAATTTTGAAATGCAGCCAATCGTGTTACCTCGTCAAACCAGTCGATTGTATGATTTTCGTTGTAAGCATCCAACTCATAGGGTGCAAGGTTACTATTAATATCATATGTTGCTCCGGGGTTATCTGCCAGGAAACGATCTTTTCGAAGTTGAATATAACCTTCAGGACTCAACATATCGGGTTTATTTGTATAGGTTTGGAATCCTCCTGTCATATTCAAATTAATAGTTGGCTTATCCGTTTTACCACGCTTAGTTGTGATCAGGATAACCCCGTTTGCCGCCAATGAACCATAAACAGCGGTAGAACTGGCATCTTTCAAAACATCTACCGAAGCAATGTCCATTGGGTTAATCTCATTCATACTACCTATATATACCACTCCATCAACAACAATCAGTGGTTTATTGGAAGCTTGAATTGAGTTTGTGCCACGTATTATCATCGAGGGGTCACTTCCGGCTCCTGTAACCGCTCCTACATTAAATCCGGGCATCGATCCTTTTAGCACATCCAAAAGATTTACATTAGGTAAGTTAGTTAGTGGCGTTTGATCTAATTTTATTGAAGCAATAGAACCGGTTAAATCTTTTTTACGGCTTGTACCATATCCTATAGCCACCACTTCATCAATCCCAATTGCATCTGTCTCCATCACAATATCAATGGATGTTTTCCCCTTAACCGGAACTTCCTGTGTCCTCATCCCTACAAAAGAGAATTGCAATACAGCCGTTTCTGATAAACCGGATAATGAATATTCCCCATCGGCATTCGTTACCGTACCTTTTGCCGTACCTTTTACCACTACAGTTACACCAGGCAATGGTAAGCCATCCACATCAACAACTTTACCTGTAACAGAATTTTGTTGACTAATGCTTTTAATTGCATTTATCGAATTATCGGGCGAAAGAATAATCTGCCGCCCCATTACCTCATATTGAATACCAGCTTCATCTTTAATCTGGTCGAGAATTTCGGTAATTTTTTTCTGTCTGAATTCACCCGATATTTTTTTCTCAACATCGATATTTCCGGTATAAAAGAAGTGGAATTCACTCTGGTTTTCAATTTTAATTAAAAGTTCTTCCAAAGTACTATTGGTAACCTTTAATGAAAGTTTAGTTGTTTGAGAATAAGTTTCTGATGCAAATACCCCGACAAAGGAAATAAACATCACAATGGTTGTTAGCTTCATAACTTTAAGCGTTTTCCGTACACATGGGCTTAAACCATGGATACTTCGTTTTTTTTCCATAATTTTGAATTGGTTTGAATAAGTAACTACAATTATTTATCAACTACTTTTAAAAGGAGCGGAAAGTGCAAGTTTCTGTTCCTTTTGTTTTTTCCTGGCAGTTGAACAGGATCATTAATTTTAGATCATAAGCAATGCTTTTTAGTTTGATTATCCTTTCTGTTTTTGATTTGTTATTTTTTCCGGATGGTAAACACCCGTGTTTTATTGTTAAAACTATAAGTAAGCGGGGCCGCTTTACTGATCATTTCCATTACCTCACTAATACTCTCCATCTCAATGGTACCGGTGTACCAAAGTTCGTTTAACCCAGGATCGTTGTATTCTATTTTTACGTTATACCAGCGCTCCAGTTTTTTGATAAAACTTGGAAATGGTTCGCGGTTAAATAACAATTTACCTTCTTTCCAGGAGGTATAGTAGGCCGTTTCCACGTGTTCAACCGTAAACCCATAATTGTTTTTTGTACCCAATTCTCCCGGTTTAAGGGTAACTTCATTTAATGCATTCTTGTCTGTTAATTTAACACTCCCCTCAACCAATGTTGTTTCGAAGACATTATCGTCAGAATAAGCTTTCACATTAAAAGAAGTCCCCTTTACCGCTACATTCCCATAACCTGTAGAAACGATAAACGGGCTATCACCTTTTACTACCTCAAAAAAGGCTTCCCCCTCCAATTTTACCGGGCGCCTATCGTCAAATTGCATAGGATACGAAAGTGTAGAACCGGAATTTAACCAAACTATTGAACCATCGGGCAATGAAAACTGTGTTCGGGCACCATAGGGTGTTGTTACCGATTGTATCTGCTGAACCAGATGTTTGTTCTGTTTATCAATATACGTATATATATTACCGGCAATAAGGGCTATAAGCAAAACCGCGGCAACTCTTAGGCCCCAAACATAAATTCTCATTTTACGTTGAACAGCCCGTTGCTGCTCTATTGAAATAACTTCTTTGATTCTGGAAAAAAGTGCCGGATTTTGTTTTGAGCTTGCTTCAGTGGCTTCAATTTCTTTCTTCCAGAAAGATTTCATCAAACCGGAGATCACAAAATCGTTTTTCTGTTTTCCCAAAAACCCGGCGACTTCGGAAAACTCTCCCGGGCCTAAAACTGAGTTATAGTATTTTTTGAATAGATTCTTCATGTTGTGCTTTCTATACTTTAATACACAGCACAAAGGTTTATCCCTGGCGAAAAATCAAAAAAAATTAGAAGAAAAGATAAAAATAGAGTACGGAAAGTACCCCCAACTCCTTCAACCTGCCTTTTAAGTAACTGATTGACTTAGCGATATGATACTCAACTGTTTTTGTTTTGATATTCAGTTTTTCTGCTATCTCTTTATGCGACAAACCTTCTATGCGGCTTAATATGAATATTTGTTTCTGTCGTTCGGGCAGGGTTTCGATGATTGTATCCACCTTTTCTTTTAAATCTGCATATTCAATTTGGGCTATCGACGAGTATTCCTGAGCGGTTGATTTCTTACGAATCTCATCCTTCATCTTTTCATTACTGATGTATGCCCGCAGCTCGTTTAATAACAGGTTTCGGGTGATGGTAAATACAAACGAATTAAAGCTGTCGGCAGAATTTATTTTTTTTCTGTTTTGCCATATTTTAACAAACACCTCCTGCAAAACATCATCAATGCGATCTTCAATTTTTAAAAATGATTTTGAGAAATTGTACAAACGTGGATAATAGTAATCGAATAACGCTTCCAAAGAAGAATCGTCGTCTTTTGCAAGGTCTGTTAATATCTTTTCCAAGTTTATAGTGGTTCTCATCTTGTCAGGTAATGAGCGTAAACTTACATTTTTTTTAAGTATTCACTAGTTTGAGCCACTTTGTTTTTATCATCTGATATTTCCTCAAAGAGTACTGCTATTGAATTTCTTTTATTCCTGCAGACAAACCACTTGGCTGGTAAAACTAATAAGAGCGGATATTCCACTCAAATAAAAAACGCAGTAAGTCAAGAACTTACTGCGTTTTACTAATTATTGATTATTATTAATAATCGCTATTTATTTGACTTCTTCAAAGTCAACATCGGTTACTTCACCGTCGTCTTTCGATTGACCTTGCTGTGCACCGGCATCAGGACCTGGTTGCTGAGCTCCATCCGGGCCGGGCTGTCCGCCTTGTGCCTGCGAAGCATTGTACATTTCCTGCGAAGCTGCCTGGAACACTGTATTCAATTCATTCATGGCAGTGTCAATTGCTGCCAAATCTTTGCTGGCATGTGCTTCTTTCAGTTTCTTCAGTGCATCTTCAATCGGCTGTTTTTTATCGGCCGGAATTTTATCACCATATTCTTTCAGTTGTTTTTCTGTTTGGAAAATCAAACTGTCAGCCTGGTTAATTTTGTCAGCCGTTTCTTTCGCCTTTTTGTCAGCTTCGGCATTTGCATCAGCTTCGGCCTTCATTTTCTTGATTTCATCGTCGCTCAAGCCCGATGAAGCTTCAATACGAATCGACTGCGATTTTCCGGTAGCTTTATCTTTTGCGTTTACATGCAAAATACCGTTGGCATCAATATCGAAAGTAACTTCAATTTGTGGGATACCACGTGGTGACGGCGGAATTCCATCGAGATGGAATCTTCCGATTGTTTTATTTCCTGATGCAATCGGACGCTCGCCCTGCAATACGTGAATCTCAACCGAGGGCTGGTTATCAGCAGCCGTAGTAAAGGTTTCCGATTTTTTGGTCGGGATGGTTGTGTTGGCTTCAATCAATTTTGTCATTACGCCACCCATGGTTTCAATACCCAACGAAAGCGGAGTAACATCCAGCAGCAATACATCCTTTACTTCACCAGTTAAAACACCACCCTGAATAGCAGCACCAACAGCTAC